>DNJW01000313.1:1526-6917 GCA_003488965.1 Lachnospiraceae bacterium
ACTCATTTTCCGGTTTCTGATGAGGACAATTACGGAAAGGGGCGGCTGGAAAGCGAGTGTGCCAGATTGGGGAAAATATTGGAAGGATTAGGGGATACGGATATTCTTCTGATGGACGAATCCTTTTCCAGTACGAGCATGATGGAGGCCGGGTACATTGCGGCGGAGGTTTTGTGCAGTATCGGGGTGATTGGATGCGGAGGTATTTTTGTGACCCATATTCACGATTTGACTCAGAAGCTGGAGGAATACAATAATTATCCGGGGAATAGAGGAAAAATAGATAATCTGGTAGCGCAGATGGAAAATAAAGAGGATGGCATACGAAGCTATAAAATAGAGCGTACCACGCCGGATGGGTTAAGTTATGCCAAAGACATTGCGGCCCGTTATGGACTGCTTTGCAGATTGCCGGTCCATGAAGATAGTGGTACAATGGAGGAAAAAGAAGAGGGCTTATAGGAGCAATATATCCGGGAAATATGCCCGACTGTATGAGGAGATGGAAAAGTGCAATGTGAAAAGCAGATGATACATCAGAAATCCGCAGAAGGGGAGCAGATACAGCAAGAACAGATACGACGCCGGAAAAGGGCGGAAGAACTGGCAAGACAGGTAATGCAGCTGGCAAGGGATAATATTGTGGTGAATATGCGTTTTCTGGATGCGGCATTGTCCCGGCTGAAGGCGGAAGCGCGCGGCGGACTGGATGGAGCGGCATCGGACGGAAGCGGACTGTATTATGAGCCGTTTTGGCTTTTAAAAAAATATCAGGAGGAGCCGGGGTATCCGGTCAGGCTTTATCTTCATGTACTGCTGCACAATGTATTCCATCATAGTTACGAATACGAGGAAAAAGAGGGGGAATTGTGGAATCTGGCGGCGGATGCGGCGGCAGAAAATGTGATATTGGAAATGAACCTTCCCATGGGAATGCTGGAAAGCGATGCGGAGGCAAGAAATAAGCTCCATTATTTGAAGGAAGATGCGGGGGCATTAACGGCGGAAAAGATATACCGGTATTTGAAAAACAATCCCATGAGTCCGGAGGAGAAGGGGCAATGGAGCAGGCTTTTTTGCAGGGATAGGCATATTTATTGGAAAGAACAGGAGCGGTTTGAAATAACCCAGGAGCAATGGAAAAAAATCAGCGAGAGAATAAAGGCAGATATCAAATCCTTTTCCAAGGATAAGAATTCTTCGGAAAGTCTGGAAAGAAATCTGGCAGAAGCGACTAGGGACAGGTATGATTATGGGGATTTGCTGAGACGTTTTACTGTTATGGGTGAGGATATGCAGGTGAACGACGAAGAATTCGATTACATTTATTATACCTATGGACTGTCAGAATACGGCGATATGCCGCTGATTGAACCTTTAGAATATAAGGACGCAAAAAAGGTAAGAGAATTTGTGATTGCCATTGATACCTCTGCTTCCTGCCGCGGAGAGATTGTGAAAGAATTTGTCAGAAAAACCTATTCCATTTTAAAGGGAACAGAGCATTTTTTTCAGAAAATCAATGTGCATATCATTCAATGTGACAGCGATGTCAGAAGCGACACAAAGATTTCCTGCCAAGAAGATTTTGATGCGTTTTTAAAGGAAGGAAAATTAAAAGGGTTTGGCTCTACGGATTTCCGTCCGGTATTTGCATATGTGGATAAACTGCGGGCGGAGGGGGAATTTGAGAATTTAAAGGGATTGATTTACTTCACGGACGGATATGGTGTATATCCGCCGCAGATGCCGGATTATGATACTGTTTTCGTATTTCTGGATGATAATCATGAACGCCCGGAAGTTCCGGCCTGGGCGATTCCAGTGGTGTTGGATGAAGAGGAAATAGAAGGAATGGCTGTGGAAGAGGCAGCAGAGGCAAAATGGGAGGAAGTATGAATATAAAGCAGGCGAAAGAGCATATCAAAAGCACGGTAAATCTATATTTAAAAAAAGATGAGTTTGGTGAATATAGAATTCCGGTGGTGCGCCAGAGACCGGTTTTTCTTTTGGGTGCGCCGGGAGTAGGAAAAACGGCAGTGATGGAGCAGATTGCCCAGGAACTTGGGATAGCGCTGGTATCTTATTCTATGACCCATCATACGAGACAGTCTGCTTTAGGGCTGCCTTTTATAGAAGAAAAAATGTATGGTGGCAGAAGCTGCCGGGTCTCAGAGTATACGATGAGCGAAATCATTGCGTCTATATATGATGTGATGGAGGAGAGCGGTATAAAAGAAGGAATCTTGTTTTTGGATGAGATTAACTGTGTGTCGGAAACTTTGGCGCCGTCTATGCTTCAGTTTTTGCAGTATAAGGTGTTCGGAAGACATAAAGTGCCGGAGGGATGGGCAATCGTTACGGCAGGCAATCCGCCGGAATATAATAAGGCAGTGCGGGAATTCGATATCGTGACATTGGACCGGCTGAAGGTTCTGGATGTAGAGGCGGATTACGGAGTGTGGAAGGAGTATGCGCAGGAGCAAGGGATACACAATGTAATTACCAGCTATTTGGAACTGAAAAAGGAACATTTTTACCGGATTGAGACTACGGTAAAGGGACGGTCTTATGTGACTGCAAGGGGATGGGAGGATTTGTCCCAGATGCTTTATCTGTATGAAGAGGAAGGATTGCAGGCAGACGAGGCGCTAATCGGGCAATATCTGAGAAATGAACGGATTGTAAAGGAATTTGCAGCCTATTATGATTTATATAATAAATATAAGAAAAATTATCATGTGGAAGAAATTTTGAATGGAAAAGCGCCGGAGGAAGCCTTTCTCAGGGCAAAAACAGCATCTTTTGACGAACGGCTGTCTTTGCTTAGCATGCTGATGGATAAAGTGCTTGGAGAAATGAAGGAGAGGGTGGAAAGCGCTGATTATCTGAATGAACTGGCACCGCTGTTAAGGGCAGTGAAAAATCTGGCAGAAAAAGACCATGGGGCAGATGACTTGGTTCATATGATGGAAATGCAGGAAGAGGCAAAAAGGAAAAATGCCGAATCCCTCCGCTTGGCGAATGCTTTGTCCGATGGGGACAGAAGGAAATACAGAAGAGTAATCCGTTTTCTGCAGCAGGCGGAAAAGGAAGTGTATGCAGGGGATGCCAGGAAGGCAGGCGAGGCTTTCCTGCAGATAAAAAACAGGTTTGAAGAGCAAGTCGGCAAGATGAAGGAAGAGGTTGAAGGGACAAAGGAGAGGATTCACGCGCTATTTGCATTTACTCAGGAGGCATTTGGGGAAGAAAATGAGATGCTTATTTTAGTGACGGAACTGACGGTAAATACTTCGGGAGCCCGTTTTATCGGGATGTTTGGCAGTGAAGATTATCAAAGATATAATGGGAAACTGAGATTATCCAAACGGCAGGATGATTTGAGGCAGGAAATTGAAAAACTGGAACTGTAAGAAACCGGAACGTGTTGAATTGTGGGAGCATAAGAGGGTACTGAGACTGCTGTGAAGAAATAAGAGGTAGAGGATGGGCAAGAAGACAGGGAGACTGGAGACCCCGGAGGGAATATTTGGTTACAGAGAGGACTGCCAAAAGGACAGAGACGGGGAGAAATGGATAACAATTACGGATTACAGCGGCACTTGCGCACAAGTGCATGTGCCGGAGGAAATAGAGGGACTGGCAGTCAAGGCTCTGGCAAAGAAAGCTTTTTTAAGCAGAAAGAATTTAAGGCGGGTATTTCTGCCGGGAAAGCTGGAGGAAATCGGTGACTGGGCATTTGCCTACTGTACCAGCTTGGAAAACATATGGCTGCCAAAAGGAAACCTTAAATTGGGGAGCCGTATTTTTATGGAATGCCCTGGAATAAAAAGAATCTATACTTACGGAGCAGGAACGGAACAGACGGCAGCATTGCTGGCGGCGGCGGTAATGCTGGATGCGGAATATCTTCTGGATATACAGGAAGCAGGGGAGAAGCAGTGGATAGAAAAATGGGATTCCCGTATGAAAGCAGTGATGGAGACAGAGGACAGTGACGGATATACAAGAATGATTCTCTGCGGAGAAGAGGATTACGGGTGCAGCTTGGAAGAGTTTATCAAAAACAAAAGGAAAACCAAAGTGCGCCTTGCTATGCTCCGTCTGCTGAATCCGATTGGAATGAAAGAAGGGGATGCGGATTTGTGGAAAAAATATCTTTTGGAACATATAAAGGGCTGTGAATCCGAAGAAACATGGGAAGTGATACTGGAAGAGCATGGTTATGAGGAAGAATATTTTAAGCTTTATGCGGAAATCGGCGGAGTGAATGAAGATAATTTCGATGCCATGCTGATGGATATGGATGGAGAATATGCGGAGATGAAAGCGTATTTTATAGGATATAAGGAAAAGTATATGGGAGGCATGGATTTTTTTGCAGGATTGTCACTGGATGACTGAGAGGCATGATATAGGTAATTGCGGAACTTCAAGTTGTGAGAATATTCTGACAATATATTTCCTGAAAATTCAGCAAATTTGTCGGTTTTGCAATTGGCTATTTTGATGCCAAGGAAGAGGAGAGGAGACGCCATGATGGATGAAAAATTAGTGGATGATATTTTGAAGCATCTGGATAGTGAGACGCAGATGGGGGTAATGAGGATGAGTGTGGAGATGAATGAAAAAAGCAGCCTACATGGTCAGGTATCCCATAAATGCTGTAATATGTACGGGAGACCTGCCAATGAAACTGTAGGGCTGCTGGACAGCTATACGGATTTGAATGCCGGAAAACCGGACAACGAAAAACGATAGCCGAAAACCGTTATTTAAGCAGTAAATATCTGTGAAAGACCGGTTACTAAGAAGTTGAAAGTAAGGATACCGAATATAACCGTCCAAACGATAGCCTGCGTACGGGAACTTTGCATCGGTTTTCTGAATTCATCTACAATACAGCAGGAAGGGTCGGAAGGAACATAGCAGACACGGTAGATGCCGCCAATATTATAATGCCCTTTTCGTTTCTCTGCGAACTCCAGATTTACGGTATAGTTTTTGGAATCGACCGTATAGGTGATAACAGGGTATTCGTTTGTCCAGCGGAAGGAACGGTTTCTGCGCCGGACGCTGACCACTTCGCTGATTGTCCCGGATACGGCTGCCGTCATTTCGTGCGCGCGGTTCAATTCCGTGCTTAACTTCTTAAAACGGCGGAAAAAGGTGAATGCCACGATGCCGAGCAAAACACCAAAAACAATGGTAAAAATACCTGATGCAATGTAAAAACTGCTGTCCATAAAATACTCCTCCTCATAATGATTTTAAATTTGTTCCTTGTTCCCATAAGGGTCAAATGCCCCGCAGAAGGCTGCAGGGCATTTGGTTAACGGAGATGGAGAGATTTGAACTCTCGCGCCAGTTGCCCGACCTACCGCATTTCGA
>DNJW01000151.1:0-2758 GCA_003488965.1 Lachnospiraceae bacterium
CTTTTGCAATGCTTTCCAGAAAAGCCTTTCTTTCTTTCCGATCCTTGGTGCATTGGCAATCATCCCCGAAATTCCATGACAACCGCTCAATTTCTGGAATCATGCCTTCGGCTTCTTTCATGAAATGTTCAGCCACTTTTGAGCGGTCAATATCGTTTCTGACTTGGATCCGTGCGTGTTCAGCATTCCATTGTTTGGCTTCAGCCCTTTTTATCCAGCTATTTGTTGTTATCATGATAGGCCAAAAACAAATATTATGTTTTGCCGTGCTTAACTTTCCAGTTTTGGAGATTTTCCGCAGGCTATGATCAGAACCAGACCATCCCGGATCCCCAGCAGAGCGTTCCACGAAATAAAGTCCGTTATCATTCTTGAAATATGCACCGCTGATTTCCACTACATCCCCCGTTTTGATTTCCACATTGTTCATATCTAACATTTTTGTTACCGTCCTTTCCTTAACTTCTGATTACATTATACACTTTAAAATGTATTTTGTCAAGTAAAAATGTAAAGAAAAATGATAAAAAATAAAATATATTTTTCAGATTGACATTTTAAAGTGTATAAATTATAATATAACTACTAAAAAGAAAGGGGGCGGCATCATGGCAGAAATGAACACACCGGAAAAAATCCGTCTTTTAATTAGGCGCCGGAACATGATTCTTGGATCCATTGCAGACCAGACAGGGCAGACGCGCCAGAATTTTTCAAACAAAATTAAAAGGGGAGATTTTAAAGAATCAGAACTTCGGCAGATTGCGGAAGTTCTGGGATGTGATTTGAAAATTACATTTGTAGACCGGGAAACTGGGGAAGAATTTTAGGGAAAAGCCGGAAACAATGGGATTTCCGTTTCCTGTTTACTCACACGGACGGGAATCCCGCTGAACCGGATATGCATGATATTGGCATCCTCGCCTCCACTGATCTTGTAGCTCTGGATCAGGCTTGCATTGACCTTATCTATGCTCAAAAAGACGGCGATGGCGCTTCCCTTGTAAACCGCATTGAATCACGCAACGGTCTCCATACATTAGAACATGCTGAGGAAATTGGTCTGGGCAGTCGTACCTACCAACTGATTGATATTGAATAATAAAAAATTTTAAAACCGGTTAAATGATGGGAGGTGATGGTATGCTTGAAATCGTCCGAAGAGAGGCGGTCTATCTCTGGTATTATTTTGACATTCAATTCCGCCAGATATTTTGGTATTGGGTGCTGGGTATGGTGTTGGGTTCGGCGGTTTCTGTATTCCTAAAAGACCGTATCCACAGCACATTCCGGAGTCTCGGAGAAAGAAGTCTGGGAGCATTCGGCATTGTAATCGCCAGTGCGCTGGGAATTGCATCGCCTCTGTGTATGTATGGCACGATTCCCATTGCCGCATCTTTTTCCAAAAGCGGTATCAAGGATGACTGGCTGGCAGCATTTATGATGAGCAGCATCCTACTCAATCCCCAGCTAATCATTTACAGTGTGGCTTTGGGACAGACTGCTCTTGTTGTGCGGATTGTATCATGTTTCCTCTGCGGCATTGTAGCGGGTTTACTGATACGAATTTTTTACCGGAAGAAAGCATTTTTTAACTTTAACGGATTTGAGGAACCAAAAAGCAGGGATACCGATCCGAATGTCGTTCTGCGATTTATGAAGAATCTTGGAAGAAATGTGAAAGCAACAGGTTTGTATTTTCTATTTGGAATTGCCCTCTCAGCGATATTTCAGCGGTATGTGCCGCAGGATATGATGACCGGTCTGTTCGGCGGCAACGAGGCATGGGGCGTTCTGATGGCGGCTACCATCGGTGTGCCGCTGTATGCCTGCGGCGGTGGGACGATTCCGCTTCTGCAGACATGGCTTTCTGACGGAATGAGCATGGGAAGTGCGGCGGCATTTATGCTGACTGGTCCATCTACGAAGATTACGAATTTGGGTGCGGTAAAGATTGTGTTAGGAATAAAGCGGTTTATTCTATATATTGCATTTGTCATGATTTTTTCACTGGTTACGGGGCTGGCGGTAAATCTGATCATATAAAACAGCAGAAGGGAGATGATAACATCGGACGCTGATAATTGAATTAATTGTGACAATCAGGAAATCAGCCTGATGGCAAAAGAATATGACCTGCTCTGCTTGCTTGCGGCAAATAAGGGGCGAGTCCTTACCTATGATCAGATATATCAGAAAATATGGAAGGAGGAGGCTTTTGGAAATGCCAACAATGCCATAGCCTGCCATGTTCACAACCTGCGCGAAAAAGTGGGAAGGTTATTGCCGGAGGGCTGTTTTGTCATTCGGTGTGTACGGGAGGTTGGCTATTGTTTTGAAGCAGACTCCGAGTGTATTGCAACTACATAACGACGGCTTGGGAAACTGAGCCGTCTTATTTTTTTGCCCGTTTTTTTTTTATGCTATTCCTATGATTTCTCCACAGTTCTTTATAATCAGATTTTATGTTATATTTTCCATTCTGCCGTGTCGTAACTTGCGATATTCTACAGCGTTTCTACAGTTTCACTAAAGCTGTTCTACAAAATCATTTTTTATAATTTCCCCATTGACAAGCTGTCAGGGGAAAGACGGATGTAAATGCTGTGCATCCCCGGAAAGGGGAATGCCATGAACATACTATGGGCAGGGACAGGCTTTACGCCTTCCATAGCAAAACAATATATGCTTTCTGTACATACCGCAGTCCTTAAGGGAATTGTGATATTTTTTCATATAATAGGAAATTACGCCACAG
>DNJW01000151.1:3072-4940 GCA_003488965.1 Lachnospiraceae bacterium
GGCCGCCGGGCCAACTTTTTTTACAGCGAAAGAAGGTGTAGAAATGCCAAATGCTGAACTACAATAGACTTGGGGTATTAGGACGAGGCTTTATGTTTGTGGGGACACAGCAGAGAATAACTATTAATAATACACATTATTATGCAGACATGGTATTTTATAACAAACCACTGAAGTCATATGTGATAATAGAATTAAAAACCACTAAGTTAATGCCAGAAGCGGTAGGCCAATTAAATATGTACCTTAATTACTACGAAAATGAAGTAAATGATGAGGGAGACAATAAGCCAATAGGTATTATTTTTTGCACAGATAAAGATGCAATTGCAGCAGAATATGCTTTGGGCGGTTTATTAACTAATATTTTTGCATCAAAATATACTTACTATATTCCAGAAAGAGAGCAGTAATCTTTAGAGACGCTCAAAAGTGAGAAAAGAAGATAAAAGAAATGATAAGTAATTAACCAGTAGATGGATTCATTTATAAAGAGATAACGAAATGGTTGGAATCAAGCCTCCAAGTCAAACAAGATTTGGGGGTTTTCTTTTGCTCATTTTGATTTCGGAAAATCTATCCGAAAAAGCAAAACTATGGTACAATTGCAAATAGCGATGAGTGCTATAGCAAAGAGCAGATTACAAATCAAGCCGAAGCCAGTCAAAGGCTCGTCTACTAACACAATTCTTAACTTTTTTATGGCAAAGTATCAAGGTGCAACATGCCATATTGCTGGTTCCAAGCGGAGCCAGAGCATCATAAAAATCCAAGACTTAACGAATAAGTCACGGGAAGGTGCATCTTTATTGCACACTCGTGGCATGTTGAGGTAATAATAATGATGCAGCATTGTGGAAAAGAGAAGAATTAGGCGGTATAAACCACAAGATATTGTGGTTTGGGGGCAAAAATTGGACTGAAAAATGACCAGTTTTTGCCCTATTTTTTGCCCGTTTTTATAGATGCACAGTGCTTGCCTAAAGGCATGCACGGGTAAAAACTGGTTTTGAAGTCGCTGGCGTAAAAGGAGGAGCCATGAACTTAAACTTAAATGGAGAGTTTGCGGCAGCGGTTGATGAAACCGGCGCAATGAACCACCATCCGTACAAAGAAGTTTTTGATATGATGGATAAGGTATTAAAGATATGGGCAGAGATTCCCTATGATACCCCGGAGGAAGGAATGCAGCTGAATATGTAAGGCGGCACTTATTTTTACAATAAAATAGGTACTGCTTTTTTTACAGGACAGGAGGCAGGGATGGGAAACGCAGAAAAAGAAAGATTGGAACTGGCCATGCTGGATAAGTAGGTGGTGCTGTTTAACTGTGCCGGAATAGACAGGAAGACTGTGCCGGAGGATTTATTCTGTTATGACGTGCGGCATGACGATGACTGTCAGGGTATTGCATGTGAGATAAAACCTTATGTGGCGGTCAATCATTGGGGGACGATCCTGACAAAAACGGAAATCCCGATGGCAGAAGGCGGCAGATATTATCAGAAACCGTGTTCCTGAATGGGAGCAGCATCAAAATAGGATACCGGTAAAACGGCACCCGGAAAGGAGAGAAAATGTTTTTCCGGGTACAGGAGGAGATCATGCGGCGGTCGGCCATGTGTAAATCCGCCGTCACAAGAAAGAAAAACCAGAAAAGCAAATATTCATCGGGATATGCCCTGATAGGCATCCTGCTCTGCGGGAAATGCGGGCAGGAATACCGCCGGGTAACATGGGCAGGAAACGGCAGAAAGAAGATCGTCTGGAGATGCTCGAACCGCCTGACAAACGGGGTAAAGAAATGCGGGGATTCCGAAACGCTGGAAGAGGGCGCGTTAAACAGGGCGGTCATGGAGGCCATCCAC
>DNJW01000151.1:5317-5674 GCA_003488965.1 Lachnospiraceae bacterium
ATCCGGGTGATCGGCAGTTACGGAAGGGAACAGCAGCCCGACGCATACACCGGCAGGATAAAAGCCAAACAGGAAGAGATAGTTGCGCTGATAGCGGAAAACGCAAAGACAGGCGCCTATACGCAGGAGTTTGATGAACGCTACCGCAGGATCGCGGAGGAGATCAATGCCCTGAAAGAAGAATAGGCGGAGGCAGGGAAAAAGAAAAAGCTGGCTGAAAACTATGAACAGCGGGTGAAGGACATGGATGCTTTCCTGAGCGGAAACAGCGGCCAGATACCGGAATTTGATAACGATCTTGTCAGACGGCTGGTTGCCAGCATCAAAGTAATCTCGGCGGACAGGATACAGATACAG
>DNJW01000394.1 GCA_003488965.1 Lachnospiraceae bacterium
AGTGGCGAAGCCACTTTTTTATGCACAAGGGCGCACAGAGAAATTTGTTGCTTCCGCAACATGCGCCCCGCGCGGCGGATAGGGAAGAATATCTCCCCTATCCGATTATAGGCCCATGTAGAGGAAGTATGTCACTGACGTGACGCACGGGCCGCGCGGCGAGTAGTGGAAGTAGCCTTCCCTGCTCAATTGTAATTGGTTTGGCACGGAGGTTGAAATGATTGAAAAGGATAAATTCCATGTACTCAATTATGTGAAAAAGGAGGAATATACCGGGAGCATGGATGGTATGCGGTATATGCTGCGCAAGAAAACCGGGGAGGAAGAAACAAGGCTGGAGGTTATTATATGGCCGGAGCCTTTCGGGTATGCTGCTACTCCCGAAAAGAAGAAACAAAGGATGGATTTTGAATTCAGTCCCAAGGGACTGGAGGATGCAGTCGACTGGATGAATGGCCAGTATGAGGGGCAAAAGGAGTTATGGAAAATGGGAGGAAAGAATTTTTGAAGGGAAAGAAAAGCATGGGGGGAAAGAAGAGAGATATGTATGCGCCGGAAAAGAAAACAGCAATAAGGGTAAAGCTGCTTGGCATGGCGGCGGTATTCGTGACATTGCCTGTATATGGAATTTCTAATGAGCTGTTTAAGCTGGCGGCCTGCAGGGATAACAGCAGTTCTATGCTTCAGAACGAGAAGGTGAAAAAGATTGCCGAAGATATCAATGGCATTGCGGCAGAAAGGAAAAGAAAGAGGGAGGAAAAGGGAAGAGGAAAAAGGAAAGAAGCCGGTCTGGGATTTGCTGATTTTACTCATGAACTGGAGGAAGGAAGGGACTGGTTTCAGGCTCAGGAAAAAGAGCATATTACTATGGTAAGTTATGACGGGCTGAGGCTGGCAGCTTATTATCTTCCGGCAGAACAGGAATCGGATAAGGTATTGATTTTAATGCATGGTTATAGAAATAAAGGGATTGTCTGGGACTTTGCCAGTCTGGTAAAATTCTACCATGAAATGGGCTATCATCTTTTGGTGCCTCATCAAAGGGCACATGGGGAAAGCGAAGGAAAATATATTTGTTTTGGCGTGAAGGAACGATATGATTTATTGCAGTGGACGAAGTATATTGCAGGGCGTTTTGGAGAAAAATGCAATATTTTTCTATCAGGAATTTCCATGGGCGCGTCCACAGTGCTGATGGCAGCGGGACTGAAGCTTCCGGAGCAGGTAAAAGGGCTGATTGCGGATTGCGGCTATACTTCCCCATGGGATATTTTTGTCCATGTGCTGGCTAAAGACTGCCATCTGCCCAAGTTTCCTTTGCTGTATGCCGCTGACTACATATGCCGGATGAAGGCGGGATTTCATTTTCAGGAATGCAGCACGGTGGAAAGTATGCATGTGAATAGGATTCCGGTGCTGTTTATTCACGGCGGAAAGGATGATTTTGTGCCTGCGGAAATGAGCCGGATTAATTATGAGGCTTGCAGGGCGGAAAAGGACATTTTTATTGCAGAAAGAGCAGCGCATGGAACAAGCAATCTGGTGGAACCGGAAGCATATAGGAAAAAGGTAGTGGAATTTGTGGAGAAATGGTCGGATGGAAATAAAAAAACTGATACATTTTATCGGGCTGATTGAAAAACTAAAGTGCAATACCCGCCATTCATGGACCAGCAACGGAAGAAAGGAAAGTGTTGCGGAACATAGTTTTATGCTGGCGGTTATGGCATATCTGGTAAAAGACGAGTTTCCGGAGGCGGATATTGATAAGGTAATTGTGATGTGCCTGCTTCATGATTTCGGAGAGGCGGTTACAGGGGATATTCCTGCATTTGAAAAAACGGCGGATGATGAAATGGCGGAAGAAGATGCCGTGTATGTGCTGCTCCAGGAGCTGCCGGAAAAACAGAGGGAAGAGATGCAGAAACTGTTTCAGGAGATGAAGGAACAGCAGACGCCGGAAGCGAAGCTGTATAAGGCATTGGATAAAATGGAGGCTGTATTGCAGCATAACGAGGCGCCGATAGAAACCTGGCTTCCTTTGGAGTACGAACTGCAGATGAAATACGGGGAAAAAGAAGTGGCATATTCGCCCTATCTCACGGAACTGAAAAAACAGCTGAATGAGGATTCCCAAAGGAAGATAGAACAATCCGTATGAAGCGGGGATAGGAAGACGGCAGCCGGCTAAGGAAAGGAAAAGAGGAAAGAATGAAGAAAAGAGCGGCAGTAGGGAACAACAGATATATGGGAAGCGGTGCGTTCTGGGAAAGGGAGAAGCAGGAGGAGAGACGGATAGGGACAGCATCGGATGCCGGAAAGAAAGGGAATAAGAGACAATCCCGGATAGGGGAAAAGAGAGGGAAGGAAGGCAGGCCGGATAGAAGTTCGGGTAAAGGCTTGGATAGAAGTTCGGACAAAAGCTTGGATAGAAGGAAACAAGATGCCATAGAAGAAACAAAATCCGGAAGGGAGTTTAGAAGGCTTAGGAAGGAAGAACTGGAAAGAGGACAGAGCATATGCCGGGCATTCGGGGAATGCGGCGGCTGCCAGATGCTGCATCTGTCTTATAAAAAGCAACTGGTTTTAAAAGAGAAGGAAACAGCGAGGCTGTTAAAGCCATATGTAAGACTGGAAAAAATAATCGGAATGGAGCGGCCGGAGCATTATAGAAATAAAGTAAATGCTGCATTTACCCATGACAGGCAGGGGAAACCGTTATCGGGAGTATATAAGGAAGGGACGCATTATATTATTCCTATAAATGAATGTATGCTGGAAAATGAGAAAGCGGATGCGATTATCGGCTCTATCAGGTCGCTGCTTCCCTCTTTTAAAATCAAGACATATGACGAGGATACGGGATATGGACTGCTGCGCCATGTGATGGTAAGGATAGGACAGACAACAGGACAGATTATGGTAGTGCTGGTACTTGCATCTCCTATCTTGCCGTCAAAAAAGAATTTTGTGAAAGCGCTGTTAAAGCTGCATCCGGATATTACTACCATTGTAACCAATGTCAACGAGCGGAAAACCAGTATGGTGCTTGGCGACAGCGGACAAGTGCTTTACGGAAAGGGATATATTGAAGATGTTCTGTGCGGCATTACTTTCCGGATATCCCCCAAATCATTTTATCAGGTAAATTCGGTGCAGACAGAAAAGCTTTACAGCAAAGCCATAGAATATGCAGGACTTACCGGGAGGGAAACCGTGCTGGATGCTTATTGCGGAATTGGAACAATTGGGATGTCCGCAGCTAATAAGGCGAAAAGGGTAATCGGAGTAGAAGTAAACGAGGATGCGGTGAAGGACGCTGTTGCAAATGCAAAACGGAATCAGATAAGGAATATTGCATTTTATCAGAAGGATGCCGGTGAATTTATGGTTCAGCTGGCGGAAATGGGCGAGCGGGTGGACACAGTATTTATGGATCCTCCCAGAAGCGGAAGCGATGAGGTTTTCTTAAGCTCTTTGGTAAAGCTTGCCCCAAAGAAAGTGGTATATATTTCCTGCAACCCGGAGACTCTGGCAAGAGATTTGTCATATATGACGGGAAAGGGATACCGTGCGGTAAAAGGAGTGTGCGTGGATATGTTTCCGTTTTGCGGGCATGTGGAAGTAATAATAATGATGCAGCATTGTGGAAAAGAGAAGAATTAGGCGGTATAAACCACAAGATGTTGTGGTTTGAGGGCAAAAATTGGACTGAAAAATGACCAGTTTTTGCCCTATTTTTTTGCCCGTTTTTATAGATGCACAGTGCTTGCCTAAAGGCATGCACGGGTAAAAACTGGTTTTGGGGAAGATTTGGAAATATTTTCAGAATTAG
>DNJW01000003.1:0-139 GCA_003488965.1 Lachnospiraceae bacterium
CTTCATAAAGCCCGATAATTACATTGCACCCTGACTCTTTTGCATTGAGCGCATGGGCATGCCCCTGGCTTCCATAACCGATTACGGCAATCGTTTTCCCGTCCAGCATAGCAAGATTACAGTCTTCCTGATAATAAAT
>DNJW01000003.1:471-766 GCA_003488965.1 Lachnospiraceae bacterium
CATCTTTTTTTCCTCCATATTCCTCTGTTTTAGGTTGTCTATATAACTGAAAGGTTCTGCCCCGCCAATGGCTTCCCCTAAGAGCTAACTAATCCTCTAAGTAAGTCACCTTGTCAATTCCTCTTCCCAATCCGGTGATACCGGTTCTTGCCAGTTCCAGTATTTCATAACCCTCCAGCAGACTGATAAATGCCTCTATTTTCGACTGGGTACCTGTCAGTTCTATAATAAGGCTTTCCGGTGCAACGTCAATAATTTTCGCCCGGAAAATATCCGCCACCGAAATAACGGCCTG
>DNJW01000003.1:1107-1361 GCA_003488965.1 Lachnospiraceae bacterium
CTTTCTTTTGCTGCCGCTTTTACTTTAATGAGCACTAATTCCCTATATACGCTCTCGCCCGGTGCCAGTACTTTAATATCCCTTACGTCTACCAGTTTTGCCACTTGTTTTTCAATCTGGTCTAAAATTTCGTCATCTCCCGATGCTACTATCGTAATTCTGGTAAACCTTGGGTCTGCAGTCACTCCCGCCGTAATACTTTCAATATTATAGCCCCTTCTGGAAAAAAGCCCCGATATCCTGCTCAATACGCC
>DNJW01000003.1:1713-1872 GCA_003488965.1 Lachnospiraceae bacterium
GAGGTATTATCTACCAAAAGCTGAAACACTTTTTTACGCATACTCTTCCTCCGTTTTCCATTTCAACATCCGACATTTATTTTATCAAGCGTCACTTTAAAAGTCAATACACTTAGGCAGCGCCAATGTTCCGGTTCTTGCTACCTCAACAATGCTGAT
>DNJW01000003.1:2215-2449 GCA_003488965.1 Lachnospiraceae bacterium
GACTGAAGCATTTTGATAAACAGCTGGATTCTTTCCGGCACATCGCAAATCTGTATAATCATCATATTTTTTGACATATCCACAATCTGAGCCTTCATAATATCGCAGTTTTCCATAATATCCCTGCGGTTATTCCGGTTATATTTTACCTTAATCAGCATCAGTTCCCGGCTAATGCTTTTATTTTCATCAAAGGTCTTTACTTTAATTACATCCAGCTTCTTGTTCAGCTGC
>DNJW01000003.1:2724-3250 GCA_003488965.1 Lachnospiraceae bacterium
ACATCCAGCTTCTTGTTCAGCTGCTTTTCAATCTGCTCTATTGTTCTTTCATCCCCGCTGCTTACAATCGTCATGCAGGATACGGCCGGGTCGTCGGTTTCCCCTACTGCGAGGGAGTCAATATTAAAGCATCTTCTTGAAAACAAGCCTGCCACTTTGCACAAAACACCTGAACGGTTTTCAACTAAAACAGAATATATTCTTTTCATTTCCCTCGCCCTCCTATTTTACCAGATCCATAGGATCAATTATGCATTCCAGCAGCATGGACTTATCTTCCTTCAAAAAGATATTAATCGTTTCTTCCGCCTTGTCCATATTCTCCAGACGTTTAAAATCCATACCGTAAGCGGCTGCAAGCTTTTCCAAATCCGGGCTTCCGGACAAATCCACCACCGAATAATTATCCTTATAGGTATAATGCTGGAATTCCCTCACCATACCGAGATAATTGTTTTTTAACACCACAATTTTCACCGGTACATTATGCTGGCGCATCGTTGCCAGTTCCATCATGGACATCTGG
>DNJW01000003.1:3490-7543 GCA_003488965.1 Lachnospiraceae bacterium
TCCATCATGGACATCTGGAAGGAACCATCCCCGCAAACTGCCACCACCTGTCTCTCCGGCAGTGCCAGTTTTGCTCCCATAGCGGCAGGAATGGAATATCCCATAGTTCCCATACCGCCGGAAGTTAAAAACCGGCCTTTCTTGACAATATGATAACCGCAGGACCATATCTGGTTCTGTCCCACATCTGCCACATAAATGCCGTCTTCCTGCATTTTATCGGAAAGCATTGTAATAAATCCGGCCGGGTCCACGTAAGATTTGTCCGGTTTCCTGATTAATGCCATGGATGTTCTATACCCGTCCAAAGTATGTATCCATTCCTCATAATTGCAGCTTGTCTGGCTGCAGACAATATCCTGATTCATCAAATCCTCAAAGATATGCTTCACATCCCCTACCAGCGGGATATGCGGTCCTACGTTTTTACCGATTTCTGCCGGGTCTACATCCATATGTACAAGAACCTTATTATTTGTAATCAAATCCGGCTGGCTGACAGCCCTGTCTGCCACTCTGGCTCCTACCATAATCAGCAAATCCGACTCATTCATTGCCCTGTTTGCACATGGTTTTCCGTTATTTCCCACCATACCATAATACATCGGATGCCTGGTGGGCATTGCTCCGATTCCCATCATTGTAGAAACTACCGGAATCCTATACCTTTCCGAAAATGCCCTGAGTTTTCCCTCGGCATCGCTTAAAAGCACGCCTCCTCCTGCACATATAATCGGACGCTTTGCCTTTTCCAGCTCCTTAATGACCTTTTTAATCTGTACCATATTCCCTTTTACCGTGGGTTTATAAGTTCTCATATTAATCTCTTCCGGATAATGGAACTTGGAAAGGGGGGCATTCTGCACATCAATGGGAACGTCAATGAGTACCGGACCCTTCCGCCCCGTATTGGCAATATGGAATGCTTCTTTCATTACTCTTGGAATATCGTTGGCATCTCTTACCAGATAACTGTATTTTACAAAAGACTCCACCGCTCCGGTGATATCCGCTTCCTGAAAAACATCGCTGCCTATCAGTTCACTGTTTACCTGTCCGGTAATACATATTAATGGAATGCTGTCCGCAAACGCTGTGGCAATTCCCGTAATCACATTGGTCGCACCGGGGCCGGAGGTTACCGCACATACGCCCGGTTTCCCCGAAACACGGGTAAACCCGCTGGCCGCATGAGCCGCATTCTGCTCTGTCCGAATCAGCACTGTCCGTATATCGGAATCCAATATACTGTTATAGAAAGGGCAGATTGCCACTCCCGGATATCCGAAAACAATCTCCACCCCTTCTTTTTCCAAACACTTTATTATTGCATCTGCACCGTTCATAAGCTTAACTCCTTGTCTTTATGCATTTTATTTTATATTAAGTATACGTTTTGTTAATTTTACCGCATCTGCTGCATCTTTGGAATATCCGTCCGCTCCAATTTCATCCGCATATTCCTGCGTGATGACCGCACCTCCGATAATTACTTTGGCATCCACATTTTCCTCTTTTGCATAAGCAATGACTTTTTTCATTTCCTGCATTGTCGTCGTCATAAGAGCAGATAAGGCAATGATACTGGCATGATGCTCTTTGGCAGCTTCTATAATCTTTTCTTTCGGAACATCCTTTCCCAAGTCAATGACCCGGAAACCGTAATTTTTTAACATCAGTGCCACAAGATTTTTTCCGATATCATGGATATCCCCCTCTACGGTAGCGATAACAATTGCCGGCATTTCTTTTTTGCCGCTTCCCTGCTGCAAAAGCGGCTCCAAAAACTCAATTGCGGTTTTCATTGCTTCTGCGCTGGCAATCAGCTGCGGCAGAAAATACTTTCCTTTATCGAACAAGTCTCCCACTTCATTGATTGCCGGAAGCAGAACATGGTCCAGTATCTGTCCGGGTTCCATCCCTTGGTTCAGCGCCTGTTTGGTATCATCCGTAATTTTTTTCTTATTCCCTTTCAAGACATCTTCTTTCACTTTTGACGCGCCGGTTTCTTTCCCCGGCTCTTTGTCTTCTAGGACAGTGTCTGCCTGTTTTTGCGTTTGGGAACTCTCTCCGTTATCCTTTTTCATCCTCCCGATATAACGGATATCCGCTTCTTCCTTATTCAGGAGCAAGTCTGCCGCAAAAGCACTGTTCATCAAAAGTTCCTGGGAGGGATTGGCAATTGCCATGGTAAGCCCCTCCTTAATCGCCATTGTCAGAAATACCGAATTTACATATCCCCTCTCCGGCAAACCAAACGAAATATTAGAAAGTCCGCAAACCGTGGCATATCCCATTTCCTTGCAATAACGTATGGTTTCCAAGGTTTCCAAAGCAGCCGTTTTGTTTGCCCCTACTGTAGTCACCAGCCCGTCCACCACAATATCCGTTTTTTCCATTCCAAGTTCCATTGCCCTATCCGCAATCTTATGGATAATTTCTTTTTTTTCATCCAGATTTTCGGGAAGTCCCTTATCGGACAGCGGCAGCAGTATAAACATCGCACCGTATTTTTTAGCAAGGGGCAGCAGTGAATGAAACTTTTCTTTTTCATATGAAACGGAATTAATCAGCGCCCTTCCCGGATAACGTCTAAGCGCCGCTTCTATTACATCCACATGGCTGGAATCAATGGCAAGGGGCAGCGAAGTCACTCCTTGGATTTCTTCCAGCGCCGCCAGCATCATCTCTTTTTCATCAATGCCGCTCATCCCCATATTAATATCAAGAACTCCGGCGCCGCAGGCCTCCTGTTCTTCCGCAAACTGCAGTACCATATCCAGACAGCGGTCTCTTAATTCCGCCTGCAGTTTTTTCTTTCCGGTAGGATTGATACGCTCCCCGATTACAATAAAATTATCATCCAGCCCAAATTCTACCGTTTTTCTTTCAGAAGACAAATATCTCTTTTCCGGCTTTTTACGTCTGGCGACCTGCATCCCTTTTGTCCGTTCATGCATCCTGCTTATAAATTCAGGAGCCGTACCGCAGCATCCTCCCAGCATGGAAGCTCCCGCTTCCACCAGATGGACCATTTCTTCCGCAAAAGTACCGCAGTCCATATCATACACTGTACTTCCGGCATCGTCCAAAAAAGGCAGACCGGCATTGGGTTTCGCTATAATAGGTACGGAAGTTGCGGCTGCCATTGTTTTTATAATATCTGCCATCTTATCAGGGCCGGTAGAGCAGTTTGCCCCTATGGCACATGCTCCCAGGCTTTCCAGCACTACCGCTGCAGTTTTTGCATCCGTCCCATATAAAGTTCTTCCGTCTGCTTCAAAGGTCATGGTCACCATCACCGGCAGCTCACAGCATTCTTTTGCCGCTATCAGCGCCGCCCTGCTTTCCTGCAGACTCATCATCGTTTCTACAACCAGCAAATCCGCCCCGGCCTCTGCCAGATAACCGATTTGCTCTTTATATATATCGATTAATTCTTCAAAATCCATGGTTCCCATAGGAGCCAGCTGTTCACCGGTCATTGTCAGATCTCCCGCTACCAGACATCTCCCTCCAGCCGCTTCCTTGGAAATCTCTATTAATTCCCGGTTCATCTCTCCGATTTTATCCGCCAGTCCATATTCCTTCAGTTTTACGGAATTTGCTGAAAAAGTAGGGGCATAGATAATGTTGCTGCCGGCTTCTATAAATTCTCTTTGCAGGCCAATCAATACTTCCCGATGCTCCAGTATCCACTTTTCGGGACAAACGCCGGCCGGCATTCCTCTTTTCAAAAGATTAGAACCGGTGGCCCCGTCAAGATAAATAGGATGTTCCTTAAATAAGTCCTGAAATTCTTCCCTAGTCATTTTCCAGCCTTGTCCTTTCTTAAATTACTCAAAATTTATGCTATCATAAAATAGGAAAAACTACAACCTTCTTTATCCGCGTTTAACAGCTGTTATCTCCATTTATGACTTGAATTCTTCCGGCAAATATAGTATATTTAAAGCATAAAAGAAGTAACCGCCCACAAAGTGGTTGACCTCCCGGATTAGACTATAAGCCTACCTGTAACGGCCAAGTTGACAAGGTAGGCTTATTTATTTT
>DNJW01000274.1:0-7248 GCA_003488965.1 Lachnospiraceae bacterium
GGCGCTGCACTATCTGGTGAAGCCATACCAAGAGACTGAACTTGCCGCACTGTTCGATGAGATTGTAAAGCGCTTTCCCATGACGGACAGGTATATTGAGATAAACGCCGCAGGAGGCATAGTCCGGCTCCGCTTCCAAGATATCCTATATGCGGAGCATTACCAGCACCAGATCTATGTTTACTGCGCAGGCGGGGAAAAGTATGTGACACGCCGGACTTTCCGGGAATTTACCGCCGCTCTTACGGACGGGCGTTTCTTCCTATGCAGCCGGGGCGTCCTTGTCAACATGGAACACGCGGAGGATTTTGACGGCACGGACTTCATCCTGAAAAACGGGAAGAGGGTTTCCGTCAGCCGCGACCTTGCCAAAGCCGCACGCACTGCTTTCGGTGATTACCTATTCAAAGATTTCAAAAGCTTCGGAAGGAGGGACTGACATGGAGCTTATGGTTTTCCTGCCGGGGATGCTGCTTGCCTATTTCCCCGTAAAACAATACCTACGGTTACGCCCCGCCAAGTTGGCGGCTGTGGCGGTCCCCCTTATCCTCTTTCTGTGCCTTGCCGGGGAAGCCGTGTGCCGTTTTTCCCATATCAATATCCTCTGGCTGTTTTTCCCCGCCGCCGCTATCATGGGCAGCTTCTATGTACATACGCTTCAGGTCACACGCTGGAAATCCGTCAGTGTCTTCCTTGCAGTATGCGGTGTCTTTTCCTGCCTCGGAAGCGCCGCCATCGGAATCAGCGGAGAAACCACGCCGCCCTTTCCCCCGCACACTGCAGCCCTCTGGTTCCTGATGTGCTGCGCCCTCACTGCCGCCTCATGGTATCCCGCCTCCCATGCCGCAAGGCATCTCTTGGAGGACGATGCCTTTGCAGCCACATGGTATGTATTCTGGATACTGCCGATCCTATTTATTGGCCTGAACCTTTTTATCATGCCGAGGAACCCCGGCATCCTGGAGCAAGGGCGGCTCCGGCTGCTCTACACCGTTTTCGGCTTTGTGTTCCTTGCCCTGCTCCTTTTGTCCTACCTGCTCTTTTACCTGATGGCGTCCAGTTTAAACCGCAATGCCCGCCTCCGGCTGGAGAACCAGTTCCTTTCCATGCAGCAGGCGCGGTATGACAGTCTCCTTACCACTACCAAGCAGATACGGCAGGCCAGACACGATATGCGTCACCATTTCCATGTCCTTCAGGGCTTCGCCATACAAGGGAACATGGAGGGCATCCTAGGCTATCTGTCCCAAGTGCAGGGGAATATCCCCACCGGCGACCTTGGGCTGTGCAAAAATGCGGTTGTGGACAGTGTAGCGGGCTATTTTTCCCCTCTTTACAGGGAAAACGGGATTCCCCTCTCTTTCAGCCTTGACCTGCCCCGTGACCTTCCCGTGCCGGATACCGGCCTTTGTTCCGTGCTGTCCAATCTTCTTGAGAACGCAATGGAAGCCAGCCTGCGGACAGCCCCCCAAAAACGCAATGTCCGGGTGTCCGCCCGGCTCCATTCGGGGAATATGCTGCTGTTGTCCGTGGAAAACAACTACGACGGTGAAGTGCGGGAAAGAAACGGCATATTCCTATCCTCCAAGCGTCCGGGGGAGGGCATCGGTCTACAAGCTGTGCAGCATACCGCAGAGAAGAGCGGCGGTTACTGCCGGTTCCATTATGGGGATGGGGTATTTACTGCCAATGTAATGCTTCGGGGCGGGAAATAGACATTTTTTATCATTTTTACGTCTTATTATTGTTTTTTTAATTCTAATCAAGAGTGCCAGGCTTTTGTTTCCGTAACTTTAACACAGTCATTTCTTTATCTTGCCGGCATTTGAAAATCTGCAAGTGCTTTATTCAAATAGTCGTTAAAAGGTTTCATAATCCGGAAAAGTTCTGCTGCTTTTACAAGAAATATTTCTTCATTTTTCACTTCTTCATCTTTTAACGGGTATTCCAGATACCAGCTCTTAAATTTTAGGTAGTCTGCTTGAGGATGCTCTTTCTCATACCCAGCAGGAACATTCTTTAATGCTGTTCCCTGTACAGTAAAATATTTTTCAAAATCCGGCTGGTGGATTATCTTTTCCCATTCATCTCCATTTCCGGCAATGTAGTCCCGTATCATTGCCGTTGCGGCCCTAAACATATCGGCAAACAGTCCGCCGCCCAAAAAGGATTGATTACCCGGTTTTATCATAAGATAATAGCCGACTGGAACAGGCAGTTTTCCTTTCGGGGCGATATGGGCACGGAATGCAGGATTATATGGTGATTTGTCATGGCTGAACCGGGTATCCCTTACAATCTTAAACGTAATATCTTTGGGATTGTTATGTAAAATGCTGCTGTCAAACTTACCGATTTCAAGTATCAGTGTCTGTAATAAATTTTCAAATTCAGTATTTGCCTTTTTATAATAGTCCTTGTTTGCATGATACCATTCACGGTTATTATTCATATTTAATGCCGATAAGTAGTCAATAATGAGTTGTGTATTCATAATCTGCCGTCTCCTTTACGATTTCTGGATAATGGAAAGCTGCGTGGAATTTAAAAACTCCTGTATAAGATGTCTTGTGCGTTCGGGAGCACGATAGGGTTTGCAAAACGAAAAGTCCTGCGATAAATCGTCAATATCCTCCATCGCATTTTTCACATCCAGCATGGTCTGAACGGGGATTTCAGCAGCTGTCGTATAATCTAGCTGCAATGGGTTTATTCTGTGGCTTTGTATTGCATAATTTACTCTTTCTTTGCATTTACATCTGCCGTTGCCATATTCTCCGCAATACTCCCCTAAAAAGTCTGACATTTTCTGGCGTATGCGGGAAAGCCGCTGCCGGTACGCTTCCGGAGTCATTTCTAAAATATCCCCCGCAATCCGGCTGTCAATTTTAAACATTGTACCCAATATAAAAATACATCTGCTCTCCATATCAAGACATTGCAGCATAACATTTGTACAGGACATTTTCAGTTCTTCTGCCAATATATCTTTTTCCACATTCTGTGTTAAATCCGGCACATCCTCTATTTTTCCGTTTTCTATGTCATTTCCATAATATTCAAAACTCAACGGATAATGGGCAAACATATGATTTTTATAATTTTTCAGATGATTCGCCGCAATACGGAATACCCATGTTGTAAATGAGCTGTCACCTCTAAAAGAAGAAAGATGGGTAATCATTTTCAACAGAATATCCTGTGTGGCATCTTCTGCATCTGCAAATGTACCAAGCATCCGCAAAGATAAATTGAATACAATATCCTGCACCCCTGCAATAAGTGTTTCAAGGGCCTTTTTATCCCCTGCTGTGGCCTTGTCAACTAAATTCTGTAATTCTTCATTCATTTTTTTATTCATAGATTCTTACCTCCTACTAGATTAGACAATGCTCTTTTGTCTTTGTGACAGAAAAGGGCCGTAATTTATAATTTATTTTCGTTTTGTTTTCTTTTTTTCCTATCACATTTTAGTATAAGGTTACCTTTTAAAGCCACTTCTTTCTTGTAGTTTTGTTCAAAACTTATTATACGGCAAAGCAGAGCCTTCCGCTTCCGATTGATGCAGGATTCCGAAAAGAATCATATCCAGTATTTCCTCTGCTGTTTCAAACATAGTGTGCATATCTTCTGTGGCGTCATCATCCCGATAATTCCGCATGATACTTTGAAAGTAATACTCCACGCTCTCCAGATATCGTGCGGCTTTTCGAGGGTCCATCTCTGGCCGCAAGGGCATTTTTTTGACAAGCTGCCGGATAAACTCCCGGTTCACCTCTCGGATTGGTTCACGCAATTCTTGGATCTGCTCAATCAGATGTTTTGGAGGATGAAGCATTGCGTCCTCAAAAATCAGCTTCTGTCTGGGGTACAGTTGAAAATAGTATTCACGAATCATAAAAAAATTCTTGATTGTCTCCAAGATACCCTGTCCAACTAATTCGCCCGCATCTCGTTCCACATGAGCTTTTAGACCCGCAAAAGTTTGCTTCACGCAGAGCAGGAACAACTCGTCCTTGTTGGAATAGTAATGATACATCATACCCTTGGATATTCCATGTTGCCCGCAGATCCGCTCCATACTCACCTTCTCATAGCCGAGCGTTCCAAATTCAGTCAGTGCCGCTTGGTAGATTTCCTCTTTGCTACGCTCTTGCCGCTCCTTTTGCGTCATGCTGCATTTCCCCCTTCCGCCTTATGCAGTTCTCCGGCCCACTCGAAGCCCTTCTTAGCCATGTAAACTGCAATAATCTCGTTGATGACCGCCGCCGCCGCGATAGTTCCTTGGATAATAGAAGCATATTCCGGTGCAGGTCCATCCAAGATGGAGACCGCAATCCCGGTGAAAACTAGGGACACGCCGGAGTGAGGCAGCAGTGTGAGGCCCAAATACTTTTTCACAGTATTAGGGGCATGGGTGATAGATGCCCCGAAATAAGCACCGCTGTATTTTCCAACGGTTCGGGCAATGATATAAACTGCGGTGTAGACGCCAGCCCCGAAAATCAGGTGGTAATCCAAAGGCGCTGACAGATTCAGGATTGCTACCACAAGGCTGAAACTGATTACAGGACTCATAACCTCCATCATTCCGTTGAGTTGCTCCTCCGTCACCATATTGGAAAAAACGGCGGAAAAGGACATACCAATCAGCATGAAGTTCAGCACCGGCGCGGGAAGCCTATTGTTGATGGCAAAGCCGATTCCGGCAGATACCAGCAGCATCACCAGCATAACGGCCAAGGTCCTATTCCGGGTCTTGGTATGCCGGAGCATCTTCCCTGTGAGAAATCCGGTGACGATCCCGATCAGCACGGGCAGGAACACTAAGAACAACACTATAGGGACCGGGATGCCCGCAGCGGATAGGTGGGCGGAAACAAGGGCGGCCACCAAGAAAAAGACCAGTGCTCCCACCAGATCATCCAAGACCGCCATAGGAATCAATGTTTGAGTCACTGATCCGGATGTCTTGAACTCATTGACCACAGACAAGGACGGAGCCGGCGCGGTAGCCAAGGCGATTCCGCCGAACAAAAAGGCAAGATAGACTGGAATATCCGTGATCCAGAAAATGGTCCCAAATACCAGACTGACCACCAAGAAAGTTCCCAGAGATTCTGTAATAGTTGTCACCAAAATCTGCTTGCCGGCTTTTTTCATTTTGGACCAGATCAGTTCCGTGCCAATCATCAGGCCAACGATGCACTCCAGCAGGCTTTCCACTGTATTAAACCAAGGTGCATCCAGCAAAGAGTTTCCCAGCAGATTCAACGCGTGGGGTCCCATGATCATACCGGCGATCAGCCAGCCCAGAATTGCCGGTAGTCTAAGCTTGGAAATCAGCTTACCCGCAATCACCGTGATTACAATGGCAAGTAGCAGGCGTATGATATCCGTTAAAATTTGCATAATATCCACCTCCAAAACCTACTCATAGACGATTCCGTCTACTTTTTGTAATATATCATTTATAGACGAAACCGTCAATATTTATCTGTGAAATATTTGTGAACTTTCTGACAGGCAGGCTCTATTGCTGAACTTGAAAAACAGATTTCCGCCAAGTCTGCACTGGCAAAAACAGCCTGTGAGAGCCTTGTTGAAACCGAGCGTGGAAAGGGGCAATACATTCGTCATCATGTACCACTGTCCTTACTTCTTTCTTCATGTGGATTACCCCCGAATTCAATTTGAATTTTGTCAAGAGCCATTTTACCTCTTATTTTTTCCTGCGTCTTGTAAAATATCTTCATTTTTCAAATTTATCGGCTTTATTTTCCGTGGGGATTATCTGAACAAAAAGAAACGTTTTTATGTGTATTGGGGAATTTTATTAGAATGCTGCATTTTAGAAATGTAGAAATTCATGAAATGTAGAATTTTAACTTCTTGTTGAATGCATCCGCTACACTACAAGGTAGCACATAACTGTTTCAAAACAGGGATTGACATATATCCCTTAAAGCAATATCATTACCTCAAATATGAGATAAGGAGCGTAACTGATATGCCGGAGTTTATTACACCACCAAACCATAAAGGATTTTCTGCTAAAAAACTTTTTGACAAAAACGGTAAGATTAAATGGGGTGCAATCGCCTATATTGAAAAAGGCGGTGGCGGTCCGGAAGGAAATCATACACATAACGATAACCATATCTTTATCGTAGCTGACGGTGAAGCAAAGGTTATTCTTGATGATAAGGAAGTGATTGTTAAGAAAAATGAATCTTTCTTTGTAGATGGCATGGTGCCACATTCTATCTGGAATAATACCGACCAGACAACTGTTGTAATCAAAATTTCTACAGAGCGGGAACAAACCGTATAATAATATCAAGCAGCAGGAAAACCGTGATAGGTTTTTCTGCTATTTTTTATCATTTATCCATTTAATTTTTACCGTTTTACTCATATATGAACACGAAAAAACATGAAATTCATATATGCAGAATATAATATGTACCACAACAGCATTGATGTTACCACTTTTGACGGATATATCCTACGGATTGACTGTAATGTAGCAGAAGATGGATTACGAACTACTCCCGGCTCTCAATGTGCGTTAAATTCTTTGGCAATAGACGAACCGCTTGAGTATGCACGATTAGCACTTGATGGCAACTTGCAAATGCGGGTGGATGCAGAAGATTCTTTAGAACTGTGGCAAGAAGATTAAGGGCTGGAAAACCCTTAATCTCAATTATAGCCTTATTTTCAATCCATCATATGCAAAATTTATTAAGTTCAACTCACTCTCCAATTCCTTATAATCGTCATATGATTTTCCCCAGTCTTCTTCTAAATGTGTAATAACAACTCTTTTGATACCATACTGTTTTCGTATTGTATCAATTTCATCTAAAGTAAACAGTTCTTTACGCAATGGATTATCTTCATTTAATACAAAGCCATCCTTTAAGATATCCCCTACAATGGTATTGCCAATAATCAAAACATCTGCACCTTGAAATTTCGCTGACTCTGGGAATGGCTTTACATCACATGGGGCATAAATTATCTTTTTACTGTTAGAAGAAATAATAAATATTGCCACATGCTCTTGTTCATCTACAGGAACAAGCTCAATCAAAATATTGTCATTTTTGAAAGCACGAATTTCTTTTGTATATATAAGACCACATGCCTCATAGTATTCAATGGCTGAGCCATACTTTGTACCTTGCTTTTTAATATCCGCGAGAATGGCAGGCAAAGAAGCAACTTCTATCGGATTATCCG
>DNJW01000274.1:7509-8533 GCA_003488965.1 Lachnospiraceae bacterium
AAGCAACTTCTATCGGATTATCCGTTTTCTTCCCAAGAGAATCGGCAAGCCAGTCCATTTTCAATTGTTCAACTATGCGCATTCCCATTGTATGGTCAGGGTCGCAATGGCTGTATAAAATATGTTCAACTCTCTGTATGCCGGAATTATTCAATGAAGCATTGATATCTTCTGGCGTATCAATCAATAGATTCACGTCTTCAATAAACAGACTGCAGCCCGTTCTTGCATAAGGAAATCCTTTCTGCCGTGCTTCAGTACATACACGACAGTTACAACATGCTCTTGGCGTACTGACACAGCCACCGGAACCAAGTATGATTATATTCATGTTTTCTCTGCCTCCTTTGTTTCCACATAACATTCCATGTATCTTCTGCAAGTCTTTAAGCCTGCACTTTCATAAAACGCTAATGCACCGTCATTAAATTCCCACATATCAAGTTCTATTCTTTCAAAGCCACGTTTTTTTGCATCATCTTTGGCAAAATCAATCATGGCAGTGGCAATACCTTTCCGCCTATGATTTTCATCTACCCCAAACTCCTCTATATGAAAAAATTTCCGCTCCTTATTAAAAGGAGATTCCGGTCTCACTATATATATCTTTGCTGTCGCCCCTTAGCTGTCTATCTGCGAAAACAAGCGGGCACTGTCAACGGCGGGCGCAGCCCGTTCATCTTGCCGTTGACAGGCTTGACTGGTTTTGCTATTCATACTTTTTTAATAACTGTTTAAATATTACGATACCTATTACAATTTGAAAAATTAAATAGCCGCCCAGATATAGCACCATTAAGCGTGAATTATCAATGACTTCAAGTTGTCCCAATACGGAGAAGATAATCATTGAAATACTAACTGTCATAAGCCCGATAGCATACGCATAGCGCCCGGATTTATCTCTTAATTTTGATTTTAATTCATCGTGAAGTTCGATTTTTTCATTTTCTATTTTTTCTTGATACCGTTCTTTGTTTTTAGATGTATTCCAATAAAAATATTTACAAGTCATAACAGTACC
>DNJW01000082.1:0-251 GCA_003488965.1 Lachnospiraceae bacterium
CTATGAAAAATTATTCTGAAGATGCAAGCAGGCAGTATCATATTCAAGTGGCAGAAGGAGAAATTGGCCGTTATGTGATTATGCCTGGAGACCCCAAAAGATGTGAAAAAATTGCACAGTATTTTGATAATCCTGTGCTAATTGCTGATAACAGGGAGTATATTACATATACAGGAACATTGGATGGGGTAAAGGTTAGTGTAACGTCTACCGGGATTGGAGGACCTTCTGCAGCGATTGCGATGGAAGAG
>DNJW01000082.1:628-5320 GCA_003488965.1 Lachnospiraceae bacterium
GTTAAAAGCGGTGATGTCGTGATTGCTACCGGAGCAATCCGTATGGAGGGGACAAGCCGGGAATATGCACCAATAGAATTTCCAGCAGTAGCAGACTTTACTGTAACAAACGCTCTGGCTGATGCTGCAGGAAAAAAGGGGTATTCGTTTCATACAGGTGTAGTACAAAGTAAGGATTCGTTTTATGGCCAGCATGAGCCGGAAACAAAGCCGGTAAGCTATGAGCTGTTAAATAAATGGGAAGCGTGGAAAAGGCTTGGCTGTCTGGCGTCAGAGATGGAATCAGCGGCACTGTTTATTGTGGCAGGCTCTCTTCATGTCAGAGCAGGTGCATGTTTTCTTGTTGTCGCAAACCAGGAGAGAGAAAAGCTTGGGCTGGAAAACCCAGTAGTACATAATACGGATAGGGCAATCCAGGTCGCAGTTGAGGCAGTCCGCACTTTGATTTTGGAAGAATGAAGTTACTATTCACGGTCGGTTCATAAGTAAAACGCAAGCTGCTATAGCGGCAACTGGCTGGATTAAAAACGACAGGAGAAGAAAAATGGATAAAAGTGAGATTTTGAAACATGTGGACCATACTTTATTATTGCAGACAGCTACATGGGAGGAAATCAGGCAGATTTGTGATGATGCCATAAAATACCAAACGGCTTCTGTATGTATTCCACCAGGTTATGTGAAGCAGGCAGAGGAATATATGCAGGGGAAAATCCCGATCTGTACGGTAATCGGATTCCCAAACGGGTATATGACAACAAAGGCAAAAGAATTTGAGACAAAGGACGCAATTGCAAATGGAGCTTCTGAAATTGATATGGTGATTAATATTGGCTGGCTAAAAGATAAAAAATATGAGCTTATTAAAGAAGAGATTCGTGCCTTAAAGGCGGTATGTGGGGAGAAGATTTTAAAGGTTATTATTGAGACCTGCCTTTTGGCAGAGGAAGAAAAAATTAAAATGTGTGAAATCGTAACAAAAGCAGGTGCGGACTATATAAAGACATCTACTGGATTTTCCAGTGCAGGTGCGACATTTGACGATGTAAAGTTATTTTCAGAATATGTCGGTCCAAATGTGAAAATAAAGGCCGCAGGCGGAATTTCTTCTTTGGAGGATGCAGAAAAATTCCTCTTATTGGGCGCAGACAGGCTTGGGACAAGCCGGATTATTAGGTTAATGAAGAATGAAGAAACGTCTGGGTATTAGGGGGACAGGAAATGGAGAAACAAACGGCAGAAAAGATGATAGAGCTTGCGACAGGGCAGCTTGCATTTTCTTATGCACCATATTCGGGATTTAAGGTTGGCGCTGCTCTTTTGACACAGGAAGGAAAAATTTATACAGGCTGTAATATTGAAAATGCTGCCTATACTCCTTCGAACTGTGCAGAAAGAACTGCTTTTTTTAAAGCGGTCAGCGAGGGAGAACAGGCATTTGAGGCAATTTGCATTGTAGGTGGAAAGGATGGGGTTTTAACAGATTATACAGCGCCTTGCGGTGTATGCCGGCAGGTCATGATGGAATTTTGCAATCCGGATACATTTCAGATTATTCTGGCTGTCAGCAAGGAGCAGTATAAAATCTTTACTTTAAAAGAGTTATTTCCACTTGGATTTGGACCGGATAATCTGGGTAAGTAAAAGATGGACATATGTATATGTGAAGGAATACGTTCTTAAATGGGACAATATGGATATTGAAGTATTATGAAAGCAGAAGATGGTGAGGTGATTTTATATGGAAAAATATAAGCGGATTTTTGTGGTTGTTCTTGATTCGCTTGGAATCGGGGCTATGCCGGATGCAGAAAAATTTGGCGATATTGGTGTAGATACTTTAGGACATATTTTAGAAAGAATGGGAACACTGGATATTCCGAATCTGAAAAAACTTGGGCTGCTGAACCTTCACGCAGTGGGCGAAATGGAAGGAACAGAAAATCCAATTGGGCGCTATATGCGGCTTGGTGAGGCGAGTAATGGCAAGGACACAATGACCGGGCACTGGGAAATGATGGGAATTAAAACGGAAACGCCATTTCAGACTTTTACTGATACTGGTTTTCCGCCAGAGCTAATTGCAGAGCTGGAAAAGCAGTGTGGGAAAAAGGTGATTGGCAATAAAAGTGCAAGTGGCACAGCGATTATAGAAGAGCTTGGTGAAGAAGAAATCAGTACAGGTGCCATGATTGTTTATACGTCTGCAGATTCTGTGCTTCAGATTTGCGGTAATGAGGAAACCTTTGATTTGGAAAATTTATACCGTTGCTGTAAAATTGCAAGGGAAATTACGATGAAGGATGAGTGGAGGGTAGGACGCGTTATTGCAAGGCCATATGTTGGGAAAAAGAAGGGGGAATTTAAACGGACAAGTAACCGCCATGATTATGCTTTAAAACCTTCCAATGCAACAGTATTGAATGCGTTAAAGGATGCAGGCTTTGATGTGATTGGCGTAGGGAAGATTAATGATATTTTTTGTGGAGAAGGAATTACAGAAACATATCGTTCGGAAAGTTCTGTTCATGGAATGGAGCAGACAATCGAAATCTGCAAAAAGGATTTTCACGGGCTTTGTTTTGTCAACCTTGTTGATTTTGATGCACTGTGGGGACACCGCAGGAATGTAGAAGGATATGGAAGAGAGATTGAAAAGTTTGATAAAAATCTGGGTGTGCTGTTAGAGGAGCTTAAAGAGGAAGACCTTTTGATTTTAACGGCAGACCATGGCAATGACCCGACTTACAGCGGCACAGATCATACCAGGGAGTATGTTCCGCTGGTGGCATATGCAAAGAAAATGGAACATGGTGGTGCGTTGGAAAATGAAGATACCTTTGCAGTAATTGGTGCATCTGTAGCAGATAATTTTGGTGTGGATATGCCGGAAGGAACGATTGGCAAATCTATTTTAGAAGAGTTAATTTAGGAACTGTAAATAATTTGTTTACAGTTCCTTAAGTCAAATCGTATCCCTTCTTTCGGCTTTTTTGAAAATGCGTGTTAATGTGATAATAGCTGCTATTGCAAGAACTACTTCGGCAACAAATTGTGCATAAGCAAGTCCATATAGAGGGAACAGCCAGTTTAAAATGCAAATGGCTGGAATTTCCAAAATAATTTTTCGGAGAATAGCAAAAACAAGTGCTGTCCGTCCCATGCCGCATGCCTGAAATACTCCAACTGCCAGAAAATCCATACAGAGAAATGTCATACCAAGACAAAAGCCCTGCAGGAAGCGGCTGCCATAGGCAATAATGGAGGGCGCTTTAATGAAAAGTGCTGTTAAAGGCTTTGCCCAAATATAATACCCAATAGTTACGGCTGCCATAAAAGAAAGGGCAATCTGCATGGAGAAGAAAATTGCTTTTTTCATGCGGGGGATATTTCCACTTGCGTAGTTGTAGCTGACAAGCGGCATAATTCCCTGGGAAAAGCCAAGTGCAATTTGCACGGGAACCATATTGATTTTCTGGGCGATTCCCATTGCTGCTACAGCATCTGAGCCGAAGGAAGAGGTAAAGTTATTCAGGATAGTCATTCCGGTAACATTTAAAAGGTTCTGGATAGCTGCTGGTATTCCGACGCTGCATATTCCAATCAGAATTGGTTTGTGAAGCCGGAACATGGATGGACGGATGCAGACATATGTTTTGCCGCGTTTTATAAATAGCAATACAAAGAAATATAAACATGCCACACAATTTGATAAAAAGGTGGCAAATCCCGCACCTGCTGCTCCCATATCAAGTCCCCATGGAAGAATAAAAACAGGGTCCAGTATGATATTTAGAAGGCAGCCGCTCATTGTGCCAATGCTTGCATGGAGAGAAGCGCCTTCGGAACGTACCAGATATGCCAGAACGACATTCAGGATTGCCGGGGCGGCGCCAAAGGAAACCGTCCATTTCAGATATTCACCTGTTGCAGAAGCAGTTGTCCGGTCAGCTCCAAGCATGGTCAGCATTGGTTCATGAAAAACGGTATATAGTATGGAAAAAAGGAGTCCGCAAAGTGCTGCACAATAAAATCCAAATGCAGAACTGCGGTAAACGGTTTCGTAGTCTTTTTTGCCCAGTGCGCGGCTCATCATACTGGAGCTGCCTATTCCAAAGAGATTGTTAACTGCATTAAATGCAAGCAGCACTGGGGCAGCAAGTGTGACGGCAGAATTTTCGACTGCACTGTTTAACATTCCAACAAAATAAGTATCCGCCAGATTATAAATTACCATAACAAGGGAACTGAGAATTGTCGGAACAGAAAGTGTCATTACCGCTTTAGGAACGGGTGTGTCTTCAAATACTTTAATATTTTGTGTGTTTTCCATAGCTTCAACTCCAATTATATGCAGGCACTGCAGCTGATAACTTTCCAATTTATCTTGTATAAATTTTTGAAAGTCAATTAGCTGCAGTGCCTTATATTTTGAATGTATGTGATATTGTACCACAAAGAAGGAGTAAAGTCTATTCGCTGTTGCCTGCTTTTTTAATCTTCAACCGGAATCCATAAATCTAAAGAGTCATTCTGTATCTGAATTCCCGCTATATCGTCAAGATTAACTGGTGCTTCAAATAATATCATTCTTGAATAAGTATAGTATTTTTCATCCAGATCGCTTGCTGCGCCGCTTGAGCCTGTCGAAGTATCCTTAACTGTGCTGCCATCTTTTAATATAACCTTTAT
>DNJW01000086.1:0-8146 GCA_003488965.1 Lachnospiraceae bacterium
GTAAAATCGTATAGAAAGGATATTTTTGCGGATTGACGCAGAAATGTGGGTGAAGATTCGTGGATATAGCATCAGTTTTAGGTTTAGTATTATGTGGAGTCGTATTTATATTCGGTATTTTTTCCAGCGGCGGTTTTGCGGCGTTAGGTGACTTTGTAGATTATCCCTCTATATTTATTACTTTTGGAGGTTCTTTGTTCTGCGTATTGGCATCCTATTCGCTGACTAATTTTAAAGAGGGGCTTGCCAGCATTAAACTGATTTTCAAGACACCGACGATAGATACCCCGCAGATGATAACGAAAATAATTGAATTGTCAAATATTGCCCGTAAGGAAGGCCTGCTTTCTTTGGAAGAAGCGGCGTCCGACCTGGATGATGAATTTTTGAAAAAGGGCATATTACTGATTGTAGACGGTACGGACCCGGAACTGGTCCGGGCTATTATGGAAACAGAGCTGATTAGTATTGAGGGGAGACATAAAGCTAAGATCGGATTCTGGGAGACCATGGGTTCGATGGGACCTGCCTGGGGTATGATTGGTACGCTGGTAGGACTGGTAAACATGCTGAATAAGATGGATGACCCGTCGGCAATCGGACCGAATATGGCGGTTGCTTTGATTACCACATTGTATGGGTCTTTGCTGGCGAACTGGGTGTGTGCGCCGGTGGCAAGTAAATTAAAAGAAAATAACGGGGAAGAAGTTATGGTCAAGGAAATCATGATAGAAGGACTTCTTTCCATTCAGGCGGGGGAAAATCCCCGTGTAATAGAGGAAAAGCTGAAATCATTCTTATCACCGAAGGATAGGGCAACGCAGCAAGAAGAAGGCGGAGGTGAAGAGGTTGGCTAAAAAACGGAAGGAAGACCCGCCGAAACCGGGGGCGGCGTGGATGAATACCTTTGCCGATTTGATGAACCTTCTTCTGTGTTTTTTCGTACTGCTGTTTTCCATGTCTACGGTAGATGCACAGAAGTTTGAACAGGTGGCGGCATCTTTTGCGCAAAGTTTCAGTATATTTACCGCCGGCGCATCGGCGATAGGGGACGGTATTCTGATAAGCAATGGGGTGAGCCAGTTAAACGAGCTGGATCAGTATATGAACAGTACTGGAAAGGCCTCGGAAGGCGATATTGTTCCGGAAACCTTAGCGGAAGCACAGGCGCAGGTAGAACAGGCGCAGATAGAAGAATCGGAGGAACTGGCGGAAAAGGTGGAAGAGTCCATTCAGGAAGAGAGCTTGGACGGGGTAGTAGATATTGATATTACCTCTCAATATGTACAGCTTACATTACAGGGTTCCTTGCTCTTTGATTCGGGAAGTACGGTTCTGAAGGAAGAATCTTTGCCGGTATTGGATAAGATAGGCGTAATGCTGGAACGATATTCAGAGAGTACAATTGAAATAGAAGGGCATACGGACAATGTGCCGATGTCGGGCGCTAAGTATTCGAATAACGATGAACTGAGCGGAGGCAGGTCGCTTTCAGTATTTAATTATCTGATAGAGAATACGAATCTGGATCCGGCCATGGTAAAACATTCGGGAAGAGGCGAATATATGCCGATAGCAGATAATTCAACAGCGGAAGGAAGGGCGATGAACAGAAGGGTGGAAATTCGCATCTATAATTCGCTGAGTTCCTATTAAAAGAGCGGGAGGAAAATTTACATGAAAAAAAACATATTGTCCATATTGATACTTGCATTGCTTATTGTAAATATCGTATTGACATCCATTATGATGTTCAGCGTAATGGGAGCATCAAAGAAAACGACACAGCTGGTGACTGACATCGCATCGGTACTCAAACTGGAACTGCGGGAAGAGGATGGGGAAGTCATAACAGTTCCTATGGAACAGACGGATGTATATAATATTACGGATTTGACTATTGAGCTGCGGCCCAGCGATGACGGAAGTTCCCATTGGTGTCTGCTTGGAGTGAGTCTTTCTATGAATACAAAGGATAAGGGGTATAAATCTTTTGGCGATGCGGAAAATATGGATGCTAAAAAGCCTCTGATTACTGAAGTTATATTTGACGTAATCGGCAGCTACACAATGGAGGAATTAAAAGGCGGCAATGGCGAGGAGGATGCAAAAGCTGAAATATTAAGACGTATCCAGTCGATGTATGATTCACAGTTTATATTCCGTGTTTCCTTTAGTGACATTAAATACCAATAATCTCCTATGAAACGAATAGGCAGGAGGTGACTTTAGTGGGTGAGGTACTGTCACAAAGTGAAATAGACAGCTTGTTAGCAGCGCTTAGTACGGGTGAACTGGAAGTTGATGAAACACAGCAGGAGAAAGAGAAACAAGTTAAAAATTATGATTTTAAACGTCCTGCAAAGTTTTCAAAAGAGCATCTTCGTACGCTTGAAATCATATATGAACATTATGGACGTCTGGTATCTACGAATCTGGCAGTCTATTTGAGAAAGAATATACAGATTAGTGTGGCGAGTTCGGAAACAGTTACTTTTTCGGAATTTTCCAACGCACTTTCCAATCCGGTTATTTTAGGAATTATTAATTTTAATCCGCTGCCGGGGAATATTATTATTGATGTGTCCTGCAATCTTGGATTTGCCATGATTGACAGAATGCTGGGCGGTCAGGGAAATCCTCTGGAAAAGAATAGGGAATTTTCGGAAATTGAAATGGCTATCTTGGAAAAGCTTATGATAATATGTATGCAGATGATGAGGGAGCCATGGAAAAATGTATTGGATATATCCCCCATGATGGAAAGAATTGAAACCAATTCGCAGTTTGCACAGATGATAGCGCCCAGTGATATGATAGCGATTGTCACTTTAAACGTAAAAATAGGTGATATTGAGGGTCTTATGAATATATGTCTTCCATATTTTACTTTGGAGGATATTATAGATAAACTGAACACGAAGTTCTGGTATTCAACGATGCAGGCAAAGAGCAACGAGAATTATGAAGAATACATCGAAACACTAATTAGAAGGGTGAGTATCCCTGTTAAGGCTGTTTTGGGGAAAAGCAGTGTTTCGGTTAATGACTTCGTTAATTTGCAGCCGGGCGATATTATACGGCTGGATAAGGGCGTAGACAGCGAACTGAATATTTATGTCGGAAATCTAAAGAAATTCACCGCGTTACCGGGTTCCAGCAAAGATAAATATGCTGTAAGGGTTACCTCGGTAATCAGAGAGGGGGAGTAGTATGGACGGAATGTTATCGCAAGACGAAATAAATGCCTTATTAAATGGAATGGACTTATCTGAGGATGGTGATGATGAGATGGAATCGCCCCCGGGCAGTGAATCTTCGGAAATAGACGAAAGTCTTCTTTCCGATGTAGAAAAGGATGCCATTGGCGAAGTAGCTAATATCAGTATGGGTTCTTCGGCGACTACCTTGTATTCTCTTGTTAACCGTAAGGTTAATATTACAACACCGACCGTTGATTTAACAAATTGGGCCGGTGTGCTGAATGCCTATGAAAGACCTTGCGTTTTTATTCAGATTAAATACACGGCAGGCTTGGAAGGTTCAAACATTCTTGTTTTAAAAGAGCATGACGTAAAAATTATCACTGACCTTATGATGGGCGGTGACGGAACCAATACGGATGGAGAACTGGGGGAACTGCACCTGAGTGCGATTTCGGAGGCCATGAACCAGATGATGGGTTCGGCAGCGACTTCTTTGTCCACGATGCTTGGAAAAATGATAGATATCAGCCCCCCGGATGCGAGTCTGATTGATTTGAATGATTTTGCAACGGGTGAGGATATTGCTCCATTTTTAAAAGGCACTTTTGTAAAGATATCTTTCAGAATGCAGATAGGTGATTTGGTTGACAGTACAATTATGCAGATATATCCGGTTGATTTTGCAGAGGGCTTGTATGATGCCTTTATGAATAATCAGTTAGGAATAGGTGAGGTAGGTTCTGAACCTGAACCGGAGCCACAACCGGTTCAGCCGGCGCCTCAGCCGGAACAGCCGGTTATGCAGCAGCCAGCACCTCAGCAGATGGATATGTCCCAGATGGGAATGCCGCAGATGACAATGCCTCAAATGGGAATGCCGCAGATGAATATGCCTCAAATGGGGATGCCGCAGATGGCAATGCCTCAAATGGGGATGCCGCAGATGAATATGCAGAATATGAATATTCAGCCGGCACAATTCCAGAATTTTTCGGCAGATTACAGTGGAATACAAAGTAATGAGAACATTGGGCTCATTATGGATGTACCGTTAGAGGTTACGGTTGAACTGGGACGAACAAGCAAATCCATTTCAGAAATTTTGGATTTTGCCCCCGGAACAATTATTGAACTTGATAAAATTGCAGGTGAGCCGATTGATGTTTTAGTAAATGGCAAGTTTGTTGCAAAGGGCGAAGTTGTGGTAATTGAAGAAAGTTTTGGTATTCGTGTAACTGAAATTATTAAATAAAAGAGGAAATAGGAGAAAGAGAAATGGCAAAAAATATTTTAATTTGCGACGATGCGGCATTTATGCGTATGATGATTAAGGATATCCTTACAAAGAACGGGTATAATGTTGCCGGTGAAGCTGAAAATGGTGCAAAAGCAGTGGAGAAGTACAATGAACTTCATCCGGATCTTGTGCTTATGGATATTACAATGCCGGAAATGGATGGTATTCAGGCACTGAAGAAAATTAAAGAGGGAAATCCAAGTGCGCTGGTTATTATGTGTTCTGCGATGGGTCAGCAGGCAATGGTTATTGAATCTATTCAGGCCGGTGCGAAAGACTTTATTGTAAAACCTTTCCAGGCTGACCGTGTATTGGAAGCGGTAAAAAAGGTAGTAGGATAAGATGCTGCTGACTGTATCCAATGGCATGAACTCATTTCTGCAGTTTTGTACGGTATTGTTCATATTTTTGTTTGTACTGGTTATTACATGGGCTGCTACCAGATGGATTGCGAATTTTCAGAGCGGCAGAGCCTGCGGAACCAATATTGAAGCAATTGAGACTTACCGTCTGACTGCAAATAAGTATATTCAAATAATAAGGACCGGAGAGAAGTATCTGGCGGTAGCGATATGTAAGGATACAATAACGATGCTTACAGAGGTGCCCGCCGAGCAGATTCATTTGCCGGATAAACCGGTGGATTCTATGCCAGATTTTAAGAAAATTTTTGAAAAAGCTAAAATGACGGATAAAAACCATAAGAATGAAGAATAGGCAAGATATATGAAAAAGAATTTTTCCGGAAAAAAAGTAATGAGGATAATATGCCTGCTGTTTGTGGTAGGCATATTGTTGTATATATGCCGTCCTGTTTTAGCATATGCGGCGGAAAGGGATTCCGCTTTGACAGGTACGACGGATGAAAGCACAACGGTGCGTGATCCCGGAGAATCGGAATCACAGGAGGAATTGAGGGAACTGAATATTGCGAATACTGCAACGATAACATATAATAATGGAAACGGGCAGTTAAACGGTACGCTTAGGATATTGATTACTCTGACCCTGATTGCAATAGCACCGACGCTGATTATTATGCTTACTTCGTTTACCAGGATTATTATTGTCCTGCACTTTACGAGGGCGGCTTTGAATACCCAAACAGCACCTCCCAATCAGGTACTGATTGGGTTAGCTTTGTTTCTGACCTTTTTCATCATGCAGCCTACTTTGACAGCTGTTTATGAGGATGCCGTAATTCCTTTTGAAGCAGGGGAAATGGAACAGCAGGAAGCCTTGGAAAAGGGGATGGGGCCTTTCCGGGAATTTATGTATGGGCAGACACAGAAAAAAGATGTACGCCTGTTTATGGAAATCAGTAATACAGAGTGGGACGGGGAACTGGAAAGCATACCGACAGCGGTACTGATTCCGAGTTTTATTATCAGTGAATTACGGAATGCGTTTATTATTGGATTTTTTATCTATATTCCGTTTATTGTAATTGATATGGTGGTGGCGTCCACGCTTATGAGTATGGGTATGATGATGCTTCCGCCCACAACGATTTCCATGCCGTTTAAGATTCTTCTGTTTGTGCTTGCAGACGGCTGGAATCTGATTATTATGGAGCTCGTGAGGACATTTTATGTTGTTCCATGAGAGACATCAGACTAAATTTACAGTCTGTGACGACGTGCTATGGAATTGGCACTTAAAGCCTGGAGGGAGAAAAGAATATGACAGCTGATGAGGTTACGGCTATTGCCAGTTCGGCGTTATTTTTGATTATCAAGGTCGCCGCGCCGCTTCTTCTGGTATCGCTTGCGGTAGGTCTGATTGTCAGCATTTTTCAGACAGTTACGTCCATTCAGGAGCAGACGCTTACGTTTGTTCCGAAAATCGTCGCGATATTTCTGACGCTTATATTGCTTGGAAACTGGATATTAACCGAATTGTCCGGTTATATAGTAATGCTCTGGTCGGATTTTGACCGTTATATCAGGTAAGGCTTATGCTTGAGTATGGTTTTACCTATGGAGACCTGGAATACTTCCTGCTGATATTCATCAGGGTTGTCAGCTTTGTGTTTATAGCCCCTTTTTTCAGCATGAGCAATACTCCGAAAAACGTGAGAGTCGCTTTGAGTTTTTTTGTGGCGTTTTTGCTTTATCAGTCCATGCCGCGCCAGGAAGTGGTCTATGACTCTCTGATTGGATATACGATTGTGATTTTGAAGGAAGTGGTAACCGGTCTTTTAATCGGGTTTGCCGCCAATCTGTGCAGTACGATTGTGGCCTTTGCCGGTCAGATTGCCAGTATGGAGATGGGGCTTTCCATGGCGAGCATGATGGACCCGACAACAAGGGAAAATACCACCGTTACAGGTGTTTACTATAATTATATTATATTACTTTTACTCATGAGTTCAGGAATGCACCGGTATTTTTTAAAGGCTTTGGCGGAAACCTATATTCTGATACCTGTAAACGGCGCGGTTTTAGACCATGAAAAGCTCTTAAACGCCATGATTGAATTTCTGTCCGATTATATTATCATCGGATTTCGGATTTGCCTGCCGATTTTTGCCGTTATGATTATTTTAAATGCGGTGCTTGGCGTTCTCGCGAAGGTATCTCCGCAGTTGAATATGTTTGCGGTCGGTATGCAGATGAAGGTGCTGGTGGGGCTTTCCATTTTACTTGTAACCGCTTCCATGCTGCCGGATGCAGCCAATTTTATTTATGACCAGATGAGGCGTATGGTTGCCACCTTTGTGGAAACCATGATGTGACGCGCCGGAGGAATCGCTGTCAAAGGCAGGCCAGGCGTGCGTGCGCGCGTTTTGCTGATAAAAGGAGGCAATGGATGGAGCAGAACAGACTGGTACTGGCGTATAATCTGCAGTTCTTTGCCAAGGATGGACCGGGCGGTGAGAAAACAGAGGAACCAACGTCCAAAAAGCTGTCAGATGCCAGAAAAGAAGGACAGGTGGCCAAGAGTAAGGAAATTGCCAACGCATTTGTAATGCTTGCGCTTTTTCTTATGATGAAGGTATATCTGGGTGTGATAGGAAACAGATTTATCGGCTGTTTCCACAGTGTATACGGCAATTTTGCCGATGCGATAAAAATGTACGACGGAGAAATCCCCTTTGCCTCCATTCAGGTGCTGGTTCGGGGAATGATGCTGCAGATAGGAATTATTGTTCTTCCGGTGTTTGCCGCAGGCGTTTTCATAGTGTTTGTCTGCGATGTGGCGCAGGTGAAGTGGAAACCCACCACAAAGCCCTTAAAGCCCAAGTTCAGCAAGCTCAATCCCGTCAGCGGTTTTAAAAAGTTTTTATCCGTGAACTCGCTGGTGGAGCTGGTGAAATCAGTTCTGAAGCTGGCGGTAGTGGGATATGTGGTTTATAAATATATTGTAGATGAAATCAGCCAGATTTTTATTCTGTATAATATATCCCTGAATCAGGCCATCGGTCTGATTGGGAAAATTGTCACTGATTTGGGCATCCGTATTGCTCTGGTGTATATGCTGATTGCCTTTCTGGATTACGTGTACCAGAAGCGTAAGTTCAAGAAGGACATGAAGATGACCAAGCAGGAAGTAAAGGATGAGTATAAGAACCAGGAAGGAGACCCTCAGATTAAAGGAAAACAGAAGCAGAAAATGAGGGAGGCTTCCATGCGGCGTATGA
>DNJW01000086.1:8488-8650 GCA_003488965.1 Lachnospiraceae bacterium
GCAGCTGCCTGAGGCGGACGTGGTAATTACCAACCCGACGCACTATGCGGTAGCGATTAAATATGACGCCGAAAAGTATGACGCGCCTTATGTGATTGCAAAGGGAGAGGATTACCTTGCGCAGCGGATTAAGGACGTGGCAAAAGAAAATGACATTGAAAT
>DNJW01000086.1:8946-9377 GCA_003488965.1 Lachnospiraceae bacterium
ATGACATTGAAATTGTAGAAAACAAGCCTCTTGCCCGTATGCTTTATGCGAATGTGGAGGTAGGAGGGCTTATTCCACCGGAATTATATCAGTCGGTGGCGGAGGTTTTAGCCTTTGTATATCATTTAAAGGGGAAGGTATAAAGGAGGAAAGGAGACGGCATGAAAAAAGCGGATGTTGCTGTATCGGCATATGTACTTTCAGCGTTTATAATGATGATTGTGCCGATTCCCAGTGGCCTTTTGGATATACTGCTCGCCTGCAATATGGCGGTTGCGTTTACCATACTTTTTGGAACCATGTTTTCCAAGGAAGTGCTGGATATGTCATTCTATCCCACCATGCTGCTGTTTACCACGTTATTTCGGATTTCCCTTAATATTTCCTCTACCAGACTTATCCTTGTGACCGGCCAGCCCGGACGCGTGGTT
>DNJW01000219.1 GCA_003488965.1 Lachnospiraceae bacterium
TTAGTTGAACTATCTCAAATAATATATTAGAATATAAAAAAGGAGGCGTGAATCAAAAATGACATCTGAAGAATTCAATGATTTATTAAATCAAATTCAAAAAATAAAATGTGAAACACAAACCTTGGAATTAAAAAGCGCCGGTGCAGGGTGTCCGAAACGTCTCTATGATACCTTGTCCAGTTTTTCTAATCAGGATGATGGCGGAATCATTGTTTTTGGAATTAATGAACAGAATAATTATGCGGAAGCCGGCGTGTATGACGCACAGGATTTGCAGAAGAAAGTGAATGAACAATGCCTGCAGATGGAACCTATTGTCCGTCCCCTGATGACTGTTGCGGAAAAAGACAGCAAGAATTTTGTGGCGGCGGAAATTCCAGGAATGGATCTGGCGGAGCGCCCCTGCTATTATAAAGGGCAGGGCAGGCTTAAAGGAGCCTTTACCCGCATCGGAGACAGCGACGAACCGATGACAGAGTATGAAATTTATAGCTATGAGGCTTTTCGTAAGAAATATCAGGATGATATCCGCACTATACAGCGTGCAGCCTTGTCCTCCTTGAACAAAGAGAAAATGGAGGAATATATCCGCAAATTGCAGATAGGAAAACCAAACCTCTCGCATCTGCCGGAAAAAGAGATTTATGAATTGATGAGTATTGTCCGGGACGGTGAAGTGACATTAAGCGCAGCCTTGCTTTTCGGATTGTACCCACAGGCATATTTCCCGCAATTATGCATCACCGCTGTTGTAATACCCGGAAATGAGATGGGCAGCGTCGGTATAACAGGGGAACGTTTTCTGGACAACGAGCGTATAGAAGGCAGTATTCCCGAAATGCTGGAACGTGCGCTTCAATTCGTGCGCCGGAATATGAAGACAAAAACGATTATTCGTTCTGACAGCGGCAGGCGGGAAGACCGGACGGATTATCCCATGACAGCAGTCAGGGAAGCCCTCATCAACGCATTGGTGCATCGGGACTACAGTATGTATACAGAAGGGATGCCCATACAGATTCTGATGTTTGAAGACCGTATGGAAATCCATAATCCTGGCGGGATATACGGAAGGCTCAGAATAGACCAGTTAGGAAAAATGCAGCCGGATACAAGAAATCCGGTACTGGCCGCCGCGCTGGAGGTTTTGGGCATAACAGAGAACAGGTATTCAGGTATTCCGACCATACGGCGTGAATTCGCGGAATACGGCATGCGGGAGCCGGAGTTTTCCAGTGGAAGAGGACACTTTGCCGTTACATTCTACAAGGAAGCTAGGAGAATTACCAATATGCTTCAAGACAGCGCTTCCGATGTCTATAATCTGCTTGCCTTTTGCCGGACGCCCCGGACACGGAAAGAAATCTGCGATTATCTGGGGCTTTCTTCCATATCTTATGCAATACAGATTTATATCATGCCGTTGGTGGAACAAGGGCTGATTAAACTGACTATCCCGGATAAACCCAAGAGTCCAAAACAGCTATATTATAGCTGATTTTGAGTTACTGTCCACTTGTATCAGAAACCGAGTGGACAGTAACAATTTTTAATCCTATTGTAAATTTCATTGGTTTCGTTACAGTTGATTCCCAAAGTGAAATCATGTATACTGATTTTACGGACAGTGAAAATATCCTGGTGGTATGGGCGGCGGATGTGGATTCCAGCCAGTGTATTGAAGATGGAGGATATATCAGCGAAATAGGGGAATGGGACATTATGTCCAGAAGCTGGTACAGTCAGGTGCTTACGGAAAAGAGAACAATTGTAACAGAGGCGTATGGGAACAGTTCTGCCGGTGAGATGGTAGCCGGCATTGTATCATCTCCATTGCAGACAGGCAGATGGAAAGTCTGACAGAGGTAGAAAAGGGACTGAACCAGATATTCAATGTAGTAAATGGCATGATAGAATTTTTCCATATATAGGAGTGTGCAATGAGATGCAGGATTTAATCAGTGTAATCGTACCGGTTTATAATATTCAGGACTGTCTGCCAAGATGCGTGGAATCTATCCGGAGACAGACCTATTCAAATCTGGAAATCCTATTAGTAGATGACGGCTCCGATGACGGAACGGAGAAGCTGGTGGATGAACTGGCGGCAATGGATGAAAGAATCCGGGTATTCCATAAGGCCAACGGAGGCTCTTCTTCTGCAAGGAATCTGGGGATAGAAAAGGCATCAGGGAGATATCTGGGCTTTGTGGACAGCGATGATTATATCGAGCCTCAGATGTATGAAAAACTGATGGAATGTATCCGGCGGGAAAAGGTGCGTATGGCACAAATTTCCAGAGATGAAATTGATGAAGCGGGAAACCGTCTTCCGAATGTGTGCGAACCGCCGGAAAAGGCTTATGTCTGCAAAGGCGAGAGCTTTATGCGGGAACTGCTGCTTCATAAAGGGGACTGCTCTTACTGTACGAAGCTGACAGAACGGAAATTATTTGAAAAATACAGGTTTCCAGAAGGCGTTTTGAATGAGGATTTTCACCTTCTGGTGGAAATGCTGGGAGAAATAGAAGGAATTGCGGTTTTGCCTGAGCAGTATTACCATGTATTTTACCGGACAGGAAGCAATACACGGAAGAAATCAAAGGAAGAATTTTCCCGTGTTTTTATGGATATTGTGGATAATGCAGATATGGCGGAGAAGATTGTAAGGGAAAGATATCCTGCTTTAAAGGAAGAGGCGGTCCGTTTCGGTCTATATCAAAGGCTGGATTATATGTTGCATATTCCAGTGGGAAAAATGGTGAACACGGATACTTTTTACTGCTCGGTAAAGCGTTATCTAAGAAAACATGTAAAAGACATTGTGGGAAATCCTTTTTTAAGCGGTAAAAATAAGCGGTATCTTTTCTTGTTTACAGCAGCTCCTAAAACCGTGCGCCAGATACATGGGTGGAAGATGAGGATGAAAAACGGACATTCTTTCAGTTGGTTATAGTAAACGAAATTTCTAATGTCATTTACTATAGATAATTGCAGAAAATAAGGTGGCGGGAAGAGGTATGGAAAAAAACGGAAATGGAAGGGAAGACGGGGATATCTGCGGAATAAAAGCGGTGAATCATGGGAAAAAGCGGCTTTGGCTGGCAGCATTTTTGGGTTTGCTGTGTCTGCAGGTTTTATTGTTGATTTATTATGGGAATAGAAAAGCGGGATTTCATGAGGATGAGTATTATTCCTATTATTCCACAAACCGCACCGCGGGACTGTTTGAACCGGATAGGGAGTGGGAAGACAGGGAACTTTTCCGGAATGAATTTGTTGTGCTGCCTGGAGAAGGATTCCGTTACCGTCAGGTTTCCTTGGTGCAGTCGTGGGATGTTCATCCGCCTTTTTTCTATTTTATTCTTCATACGGCATGCTCCTTGTTTCCGGGAGTGTTCAGCAAATGGCTGGGAATCGGTGTCAATATCATTGCTTTCTGTATCAATTTTCTGCTGTTATCTTGGCTTTCCTATATGGTGACGAAAAAAAATAAATGGCTGACATTTGCAGTGATGGCAGTATATGGATATAATGCGGTGATTATTTCAGGAGTAATGTTTATAAGGATGTACGAATGGCTGACCGTGTTTGTGATGCTTTGCGCCTGCCTCCATGTCAGGGCTGTCATGAAAAGGGATATGGGTTGGAAAAAATTTCTTCTTCCCTTGATGGCGGCTAATTATTTCGGTTTTTTGACACAATATTATTATATTATTTTTCTTGTATTTATGGCAGCAGGGTTTGGGTTATGGATGCTATGGAAGGAAAGAAACCTGAAAAAGTGCATAGCATACGGCACTGCCTGCGGATGCTCCCTGATGCTGGCGGTCGTCAGCTATCCGGCGTGTCTTTCCCATATTTTCCGGGGATATAGGGGAACCGGGGCTGCTTCCGAATTTTTGAATGCGGAAAATACTGCCGGACGCCTTGGTTTTTTCGGCGGACTTGTGAATGAATATCTGTTTAGCGGCGGACTTTGGTTCTGGATGCTTTTAATTGCTGTTCTGGCATGTGCAGTAATATTGAAGCGAAGGAAAACGGGAGATAGAAAAACAATTTGCAGCCCATATGCGGAGATGACGCCGTATGTTCTGCTTCTGACTGCATCCTGCGGATATTTTTTTACGGTATCTAAGACCGCCCTGCTGCTTTATGAAACCTCCAACAGATACCAGCTTCCTATATACGGAGTTTTGCTTCTGCTGGTGATGACAGCTGTATACGGGCTTTGGAACCGGCTGTTGGATGTCTGGGGCGGGAATTGGAAAAAAGGGAAAGAAAGAATTAGGCGGATAGGAAGTATTTTTCTGATTTTGTTTTTTTTTATAGGGGATATTTACGAACTGGCGGCGGGGAAAGTGATTTTTCTTTACGAAGAGGACAGGCTGAATGTGGAGTATGCCAGGGAGAATCAACATGTGCCGGTTATTGTCTTATATAACGATGCAACCCCCTATCACGTCTGGTGGTGTGCTCAGGAACTGATGCAGTACGATAGGATTTATTTTGCAAGCCAGGGGAATCCGGAAAAAATCGAGGACGAAATTATTTGCGGCAGCCGCAAGGTGATTGTGTATGCGGCGGATTATGATACACAGGAGGAAAGTCTCAGGATGATTCAGGAAAGCAATCCGGCACTTAAGATGCACAGGCTGGTCGGGCAGAAGGGGCTTTGGAGTGTGTATGAGTTTGAGTAGGGAATAGATGAATAAAACATGGTTTTTTAGGAAGCTTTATGTTATACTGTGCGTTGAAGACAGAAAATGGAAAAAATGTTGGAGGAAAATCAATGTTAAATAATAAAACAATTTTAATTACCGGAGGAACAGGGTCTTTCGGAAAGTGTTTCACGAAATATGTGCTGGAACATTACGAACCGAAAAAAATCATTATTTATTCCAGAGATGAATTTAAGCAGTTCCTAATGGCAAATGAATTTAAGGAATATGAAAGCAAGCTAAGGTTCTTTATCGGAGATGTGCGGGATAAGGACAGGCTGAAAAGAGCATTGGAAGGTGTGGACTATGTGGTACATGCGGCGGCATTAAAACAAGTTCCGGCTTGCGAGTACAACCCCAATGAGGCCATTAAAACGAATATTCATGGGGCGCAGAATGTAATCGATGCGGCTTTGGATTCCAATGTGAAAAGGGTAGTGGCATTGTCTACGGATAAGGCTGTGAATCCGGTGAATCTTTATGGGGGGACAAAGCTGGTGTCGGACAAGCTGTTTGTGGCTGCCAATGCGTATACAGGAACAAAGGATATTAATTTTTCTATTGTAAGGTATGGAAATGTGGCAGGAAGCCGTGGGTCAGTCATTCCGTTTTTCCATAATATCATTAAAAACGGCGGGAAGGAGCTGCCGATTACGGATTACCGGATGACCAGATTCTGGATTAGTCTGACCCAGGGTGTGGAACTGGTGATTAAGGCATTGGAGGAAGCTACTGGAGGGGAAACCTTTATCAGCAAAATTCCTTCTTTTAAAATCACGGATTTAGCGCAGGCAATGCTTCCGGGCTGCGAAATGCCGGAGGTTGGTATCCGTCCAGGAGAGAAGCTTCATGAAATTATGGTTACAACGGAGGACTCCGCTACGACTTATGAATACGACAAGCATTTTATTGTTTATCCGCAGATGGTCTGGAACAATAAGCAGCAGCCTGATTTAAGCGGGAAGAAAGTGGAAGAGGGATTTTCCTACAGCTCCGGCAGCAATGACCAGTGGCTTTCTGTTGAGGAGATTAAGGAGCTGCTAAAGAAGGTAGATTTGGAGAAGTAAAAGATAATGGCGAAGATTTAAGCTGTGGGAAGATTCTGACAATATATTCTGTGTAAAGCTAATATGCCGGACATTTCACGGAATATATTGTCAGAATCTTCAGCCAATTTAATGATTTCGCAATTGACTGAGAATTGCCAATGAAGAAAAGGAGCGGAGTATGGCGGTTGGTATGGATAAAGGGAAACCGGCGGTTTGCGGGGGGACGCCGGTAAGGGATAAAAAAATATTTTATGGGCATCAGTACATTGATGAAGCGGATATCCAGGCGGTGGCCGATGTGATGAGGAGCGATTATCTGACTTGCGGACCTAAAATCGGGGAATTGGAAAAGAAATTATGCGAATTAACCGGAGCGAAATATGCGGTAGTGTGCAGCAATGGAACGGCGGCCCTGCATATTGCCTGTCTGGCAGCAGGAGTGGGACCGGGGGATGAGGTGATTACGACGCCGGTCACTTTTGCGGCATCGGCGAACTGTGCTCTGTATTGCGGCGCAAAACCGGTATTTGCGGATATCCGCAGCGATACCTATAATATCAGTCCTAATTCGGTGAAGGAAAGGATAAGCGGAAAAACAAAGGCGGTGGTGGCAGTGGATTTCACCGGACAGTCGGCGGAACTGGACGAGCTGCTTACCCTCTGCCGGGAAAAGAAGCTGGTGCTTATCGAGGACGGAGCCCATGTAATCGGCACAAAATACAAAGGCAGGGCAAACGGTTCCATTGCAGATATGACAACCTTCAGTTTTCACCCGGTGAAAACCGTAACCGGCGGCGAGGGAGGGGCAGTGCTGACGGACAGTGAAGAATATTTTGAAAAACTGCTGCTGTACCGCTCCCATGGAATTACGAGGAAGGAAGAGCTGATGGAAAATGAGCCGGACGGAAGCTGGTATTATGAGCAGATTGCTTTAGGGTATAATTACCGGATGACAGATATGCAGGCGGCGCTGATTATCAGCCAGCTGGACAAGCTTCCTATGTTTTCGGCAAGAAGGAAGGAGATTGTGGCAAGATATAATGAAGCTTTTTCCAAACTGCCCCAGCTTGCTTTGCAAAGGGAAATACCGGAATCGGATACTACAAGGCATCTGTATATTCTCCGTCTGGTGCCGGAAATGCTGGAAATAGGGAGAAAAGAATTTTTTGACGCATTGGAGGCGGAAAATGTATGCTGTAACGTACATTACATTCCGGTGTATTACTTCCCTTATTATCAGAAACTGGGCTATAAGAAAGGTATCTGCCCGAATGCGGAAAAATTGTATGAGGAGATTATTACGCTTCCGCTTTATTATGCCATGACGGATGAGGATGTGGAAGACGTTATTGCTGCAGTAACGAAGATTGCAGAATATTACGGTAAAAAATAGGGGGCTTTATGAAGCTTAGTATTATCGTGCCGGTTTATAATATGGCAGCGGACGGAAAATTGGAATATTGTCTGGATTCTCTGGTAAACCAGACGGTGGAGGATTATGAAATCATTGCGGTGGATGATTGTTCCACGGATAATTCCTTTGAAATATTAAAGCATTATGAAGAGCGTTTTCCGGATAAATTTCATGCGGTTCATTCCGAGGTGAATAAGCATCAGGGAGGAGCAAAGAATATAGGGCTGAAAATGGCGCAGGGAGACTGGATTGGATTTATTGACAGCGACGACTGGATTACCAGCGATATGTATCAGCGCCTGATAGAAAGAGCAGAAAGTGCCGGCGCGGATATGGCGGGATGCGATTATTGCCTAACCGATGAACATTCCATGAAGGTAGGGCAGATTGTACCCAATAATAAAAAAAGCCAGAGCGGGATTTTGGATAAGGAAAAAAGAGCCAGCTTGATTTTGGACGGGGGAAGTCTGGTAGTAAAGATTTTCCGGCGGTCTATGATTATAGAGAACGGGCTTTGGTTTCCGGAGGACATTTTTTATGAGGATAATGCTTTGGGCAATTCTTATCTGGTGCTGGCAAAGCATTTTGAATATATAGAAGAACCCATGTATTACTACTATCAGCATGGAACCTCTACGGTTCATACGATTTCACAGAAACGGTGCGAGGACCGGATGACGGCCGGGCGGCTGATGCTGGAGGAAGCAAAGCGGCATCATTACATGGAAGAGTTTCAAAAGGAACTGGAATACAGTTTTACCTTGCTGTTTTATATCAATACGCTGTTTACTTATATGGCGGGAGTGAATAAAACTAAATATGGATTTGTGAAAGCCATGGGGAGGGAGATGAAACAAACCTTCCCGGATTTTGAAAAGAATCCTTATTATCAGGAACGGACTCATCAGGAGGAAAAGAAGCTGATTCGGATGCAGCAGAAATCCACACTTATTTTTATGCTGTATTATAAATTGCTGTGGGCATATAGAGGATGGCGGAAGAAGATTGAAAATTGAAAATTTTCAATCCCAAGTTTGTGTCTGTGCGGCATCCGCAAACGTGATATGCGCAAAAAGTCGCGCAGAAATGGAGAAAAACATGGATGAGTGTGCGTTGGCGGCAGAGACAGAAAGGGGCATATGGAAATCGGAAGTATTTATGAGATAAATCCACAGGGAATTCCCCATAAGGAAGAAGGAGACAGTTGGGGATTTGCATTAGGGGGAACAGAAAAATACGGGAAAAAGAATGTGGTATTTACTATGTCGGGAAGGGCTGCCATTGCGCTGGCTCTGCGGAGTATTGCGAAAAACAGACCGGAAATAGAGAAAAAGTGCCTTTTGCCAGCATATATGTGCGATACGGTCTTTTTTCCCTTTGAGCAGGAAGGCTGGAGGATTTATTTTTATCATGTGAATAAGAAGCTGGAGGCGGATGAAGAAGAACTGAGCCGCCTGATGGAACGGATAAGGCCGGGTCTGCTTTTTATCCATGCCTATTACGGCGTGGATACATGGAAGCCGATGCGGTCATTGTTTCAAAGGTGGAAGGCACAGGGAGTATGCATCATGGAGGATGTGACCCAGTCTTATTATTTGGAAGGCATAGGGAAAGAGGCGGATTATGTAGTAGGAAGCCTGAGAAAATGGTATCCCGTGCCTGACGGGGGTTTTGCAGCATCCGGGGAGCCGCTGATAAGGGTAGGAATTCATCCGGAAGAGGAATTCACGGAAAAACGGATGGAACTTCTTACGGAAAAGTGGGAATATCTTTACGGAGCCGGAAAGCCTGAAGAAAAGAAGGAGATGAAAAGGGATTTTTTGAAAAAAAACCGGGAAATGGAAGAATGGCTTGACCGATATAAGGGAATAGGAGGGATTTCGGGACTGTCGGCAGGGATGCTGTCTAAAGTAAACGAAGAGGAGTGCAGGAATAAGAGGAAGGAGAATTATCGTTATCTATATGGGAGACTAAGGGGAAAAAGGCAGCTATGGCCGATTCTTTCTGACGATGAGGATAGGGGAACGGCTCCGCTGTATCTGGCAGTTTATGCCAAGGACAGGGAGGAACTGCAGAGTTTTTTGATAAAGCACGATATATATGCGCCGGTATTGTGGCCGGTGGGAAGGGAAAACAGGGATTGCCTGACAGAGGATGAGAAATATATTTATAGGCATATGCTTGCCCTGCCCATAGATCAGAGATATGGCAGGCAGGAAATGGAACGGATAGAGGGAGTGCTGGATGAATATGAGTTGTTAACAAACAGAACCAGAAACAGTAAACTTCTGAAAGAAATATAGAACCTAAAAACAGTGCAGGGAGGAAAACGCCATGGGTCAGGTGGTTGGAATACGTGCGGATGCTAACGATGAAATCGCTATGGGTCATATGATGCGCTGTATCACAATTGCGGTGCAGTTAAAAAAGCTGGGGCAAAGTCCTCTGTTTTTTACGGCAGACAGATATGCCCATGAACTGCTGAAACAGGCGGGGATGGAATATGTATGTCTGAATACTTCATGGAAAGATATGGAGGAAGAGATTGGCAGGCTGAGAGAAGAACTGGTAAAGGCAGGCTGCGCCAAGCTTTTGGTGGATTCCTATCAGGCGACGCCGGAATATTTTGATAAGATACGGGATATTTGTAAAATAATATATATTGATGATTGCTTTGAGGATGTTTATCCCGTAGATATGGTGATCAACTACAATGCCTATCATGTGCGTTTTCCATATGAGCAGACTTATAAAGGAAAGGCAGAGCTTTTGCTCGGCACGGAATATGTGCCTCTCAGGGAAGAGTTTCAGAGAACATATGGGCATGGAAAAGGTAAACGGGAGAAAGAAAATGCTGCCGGCGTTGGCGGTAAATTTTCGGAATGGCTTGAGATATTTGACAGAATGGTTGACCGGAAAACGGGAAAATTTAGAATCTTTCTAAGCTCCGGCGGCGGCGATGTCTGCGATGCCTTGTCAGGCATTCTGTCAAGTGCGGCAAGGGAGAAGACCTTGAACAAAGCCGTTTTCCATGTGGTGGTGGGAAAATTCAACCGCAACAAGGATAAATTGGAGAGATTGGCGAAGAAAAATCCGAATATCCGGCTGCATTATAGTGTAAACAATATGGCAAAGCTGATGGGGCAATGCGATATAGCGGTTTCGGCGGCAGGAACGGTGCTGTTTGAGTTGTGTGCTATGCAGATACCTGCTGTTTTTTTTGTCTGTGCCGATAATCAGCAGTATGACAGTGAGTTTTTTGCCCGGAAGGAAAGGATGCTTTTTGCCGGGGATATCCGGCAGGACAGGAAAGGCTGTCTGGGACAGATTCAGGCGGGATTAAAGATATTGATGAGAGATATGCCCATGAGAAAAAGAATGAAGAAGGCGCTTTGTCAGGTGACGGACGGGCAGGGGGCAGCGCGGATTGCGGAAAAAATAAAGTGTTTATAATAGGCGATTGCGAAACACAGTGATTGTGCACTTGTCATTGTGCAGCTTGTATATTCCAACAGAGACGCGCTTTCGCTCCGCGATTACC
>DNJW01000012.1 GCA_003488965.1 Lachnospiraceae bacterium
ATGTCGGAGTATATGGAAGGCCATTCCGTGTCGAAGATGATCGGTTCCCCGCCGGGATATGTAGGGTTTGAAGAGGGAGGACAGCTTTCGGAGAAGATTCGCAGGAATCCTTATTCGGTGGTACTCTTTGATGAGATAGAGAAAGCACATCCGGATGTGTTCAATGTGCTTTTGCAGGTATTGGATGACGGAAGGATTACGGATTCCCAGGGACGTACGGTAGACTTTAAGAATACCATTTTGATTATGACATCCAATATCGGGGCCGGATATCTGCTGGAGGGAATCGGGGATGACGGAAGTATCAGCAAAGAGGCGGAAGATATGGTTATGAATGAACTGCGCGCCCATTTCCGTCCGGAATTTTTAAACAGGCTGGATGAAACCATACTTTTTAAACCGCTGACGAAGGATGATATCGGAGGAATTGTCCGTCTGATTGTGGATGATTTGAACAGACGGCTGGCGGACAGGGAACTTTCTATTGAAATTTCCCCTGAGGCAGAAAAGTTCATTGTAGAAAATGCTTATGACCCTGTATATGGGGCGAGACCTTTGAAGCGCTATATTCAGAAATATGTGGAAACCTTATCTGCCAAGCTGATACTTGCCGATAAAGTAAAGGCGAAGGATGTGATAGTGATTTCCTTGGAGAACGGAAAACTGGCAGCAGGATGCAAGGAACAGTTGACAGAATATGATAGAAGGAATTAAACTATAAAAAAGGTTAAATTCTCTGAAATTAGCAAAAAGGAGGGGAACGGATATGATTCCTGAAGACCCGGTAATGCTGTTAAGTTATATCAATCTGAAATTAAGGGATTATTACAGCAGTTATGAACAGCTGTGTGAAGATATGGATATTGACGGAAAGACAATTGGAGAAAAGCTGGCGTCTATAAATTATCATTATGATAGGGAGAAAAATCAATTTGTCTGAGCAGATTAAGATAACAATCATGGACAAAAACGGTAAGAATACGGCAGAATTGTGTCATCATAAAAAGAGGACGTTGCTTCATACATTGAGGGAAGGCGGGCTTGTGCTGCCTTCCCTTTGTAATGGTCTGGGGAAATGCGGCAGATGTCTTGTAAGGTTTAGGGGATATGAACCGTTTCCTTCTCAGGCTGACCGGACGGCGATTGCTCCGGACAAACTCAGGGACGGATACCGGCTGGCATGTACGGCCCGGCCGGTAAAGGACTGTACGGTGGAAACTTTTTTTAGTCAGGAGCGTAAACTGGAGGTGGTAACCGCATCCTATGTGAGCGATGTTCAAAGCAGCGCGGACAGCAGGGAAATGAGCGGGAAGAAGCATGGGGAGGAAAGCCGGTTCTTTGCCGGGAAAGAGAACAGGTTATATATCGGGAAAGAGGGAAGCGGCAGTGTGGTAAAAGCCGCAGCAGCGGTAGACATAGGAACGACTACCATAGCGATACAGATGATTGAGACAAAAACAGGGCATATTTTGGATACCTATACTTGTTTCAATCCGCAAAGAAGCTACGGGGCGGACGTAATTTCACGGATTCAGGCAGATGCCGGAGGAAACGGGGAAGTGCTGCAAAGGCTGGTGAGAGAAGCGCTGGCGGCCGGTATCGGACAGATGAAAGAAAGAGCAGACATAAGGATACCGTATCAAATGGAATATATGGTGGTATCTGCCAATACGGCGATGGGACATCTGTTCATGGGATATCCGGCGGAATCCTTGGGAAAATACCCGTTTACACCGGTAAATATAAAGACGGTCAGTCTGGACTTTCTGCAAGTGCCGGCGGTGCTGGTTCCCGGAATTTCTGCGTTTGTAGGGGGAGATATCGTTTCCGGGTTATATGCCTGCGGGCTTTGCTGCCGGGAAATGGGTGGAACATGGCTGTTTCTTGATCTGGGAACCAATGCGGAGATGGTCATGGGAAACGGAAACAGGGTTGTCTGTACAGCAGCCGCTGCAGGACCGGCTTTTGAAGGAAGAGGAAGAGACGGTGCAACGGGGCCGGAGCGGATAGCGGCTATCGCTGCTCTTTTGGAAAAAGGGATTGCGGACAGCACTGGTTTGTTGGCGGAACCGTATTTTGAAACAGGAATTGCAGTAGAAACCGGAGAAGGAGGAACAGAAACAGCGGGAGAAAAGGTCTGGATTTCCCAGGAAGATATCAGAAATATTCAGATGGCGAAGGCGGCGGTACGGACTGGCATCCATTTTCTGATGGAGCATTTGGGAGTGAAGGAATATGATGAGATAGAGAAAGTGTATGTGGCAGGCGGATTTGGTTTTTATCTGGATAAGAGGGCTGCGGCTATAACCGGGCTTATACCCTTTGAATTAGAGGAAAAAATAGAAACCGTAGGAAATACATCCCTTGCCGGCGCGCGTTTATTAGGCAAAGAAATGTTGGCGGCATGCGATAGTAAGAGGAAAACAGCTAATTTGGAGGTCATGGAAAAGCTGGAGGAATTTGCCGATAGGGCGGAGGTGTTCCAGCTGGCGGAAGAGCAGGGGTTTGAAAAAATATATGTGGACTATTTGAATTTTGGGAAGTGATGGAGGACAAACGGAGAAATTGAGAATACGCACAAAAACGGAGGATAGGCGATGGAAAAAATGCTGAAGCGGATGGAAGGAAAGGAAATGAAATATTTCTGTTTTTTCTCCTTGGTTTTGCTTTTTGCTGCGGCAGCAGCCGGGAACCTTGCCGGACTGGCCAAGGGCTTGTGGCTGATTATTGTATCAAGGGATGCTCTGATTACGGATTATTTTGAACTGGCAGGCTATGGGGCTGCGTTTTTGAATGCCGGTCTGGTAATGGGGATAAGCATACTTCTTGTAGTTTCCCAGAAAATACCTTTTACAGGACCGACGATAGCGGCTTTGTTCATAAATGCCGGATATGGATTGTGGGGAAAAAATCCGGTGAATATTCTTCCGGTGATTCTTGGGACCGCCCTTTATGCAAGGGTACACCGGTCAAAGCTGAACCGATATATTTACACAGCTTTGTTCGGCACATGTCTGGCACCTTTAATTACGGAACTGGTATTCCTGTTCCCCTTCGGGCAGCCGGTAAACTTTTTGCTGGGCGCTTTAGCAGGAATTGTGATTGGTTTTGTGCTGCCTGCTTTATCGATGCACACGGCTTCCATGCATATGGGATATAATCTGTTTAATGTTGGTTTTTCGGGAGGTATACTTGCTTTTGTAATCGTATGTATACTGCGTGCGTTCGGTATGGAGAGCGAGTCGGTGCTGATATGGAGGGAAGGACAGAATGGGGTAATAGGAGTCTGCCTGTTTCTTTATTTTCTGCTGACTGTGGTATTTGGTTTTTTCATAAACGGAAAAAAACTGGATGGCCTGAAAAAGCTAATGGGGCGTTCGGGCTGTGCCGTCTCGGATTTTGTTTTAATGGACGGTGCCGGACCTGTGCTGATGAATATGGGACTGGTGGGAATTAGCTGCGAACTTTATATTCTTCTGACAGGAGGCGATTTTTCGGGACCGGTGATAGGCGCAATATTGGCGGTATTCGGTTTTTCGGCGTTTGGAGTACATATTAAAAACTATCTTCCGGTGCTTGCCGGTGTGTACATATCTACCTTTTTTACTATGTTTTCACCGGAAACACCGGGAATTCAGCTAGCGGCTGTTTTTGCGGCCGGTTTGTCGCCGATTGCCGGACAGTTCGGGATAGCGGCAGGTATGATTGCCGGATTTCTTCATGCGGCGGTAGTGATGTGTACCGGTCAGATGTACGGCGGACTGAATCTGTACAACAATGGTTTCAGTGCAGGCTGGGTGGCAGTCGTTATGGTGCCGGTGGCAGAAAGTTTCAGAAAATATTGGAAAGAGAGAAAGAAGGAAAAATAGATGATTCACGACAAGAAGAAAGTGGCAAAAATAGTCGAGGAGCTTACTTTGTTTTTTTTCGCGCTGGGTGCGGATAAAATCCAGTCAGAAATTGAGAAGAAAGAGAAAGAAGTGGTAATTACGTTTCAGGCGGACTGCAGCCAGGGGGATGCGCATAAAATAGCACAGATGGAGAAATATCTGAACTGTCCGAAAAATGACGGGATGAAAGAGGTTTACTGGGAACTGGCGGGAGCCGGACAGCCCGGTGACGCAAGCCAGCTGCTGGTGGTGGGGATGATGATTGACAGGGCACAGATAAAGACGGAGGATGGCATGGTTTATCTAAAACTGTATAAAGAACAGCAGGAATAAAAGCCGGCCGGTAAAAAGAACCCTTATTTTCAATGCATGATGCGGTTCCTTCTGCATATAAATAAGTAAGGCATAGGGAAGGGAAATCGTTGCTGGCCATGGGTGGACAGTAACGGGAAATCTGAGGTATGGATTGGAAAAAAAGGATTACCGCTTGCATTTTATTGCTGTTTTTGCTGTCGGCTGTTCTGATTGTTGGGTATTGGAAACAGGAGGGAATGCCTGTTTTCGGAAAAATGCTGGAAGAACCGGGAGCAAAAAAGGTGGCGCTTACATTTGATGACGGTCCGCATCCTTACTATACGGAGCAGTTGCTGGACGGTCTGAAAAAACGTGGGGTAAAAGCCACTTTTTTTGTGACCGGGGAACATGCGGAACTGCATCCGGAGATTATTAAGAGGATGCAGGAAGAGGGTGGTTGAGTCATAATAATGACAAAGGGGTAAAATCTGGGGAAGTTGTCAATGAAAGAAACGAATAAAAAAGAAAATGAAAAGAAGGTCTATGAGGCGGCGGTGTATCTGCGTCTTTCTAAGGAGGACGGGGATGTATGCGGCGACAGCCGCAAGGAGGAGAGCAACAGCATCACAAACCAAAAGCGGCTCATCCATGATTTTTTAAAAGACAGGGAAGATATCCATGTCTTTAAGGAATATGTGGATGACGGGTATAGCGGTTCCGACTTCCTGCGCCCTTCCTTTCAGAAAATGATAAAGGACATGGAAGCGGGAAAGGTCAACCTTATTATTGTGAAAGACCTTTCCCGTTTTGGCAGGGAATATATAGAAGCCGGGAGATATTTACAGAAGATATTTCCGGCGGCAGGGGTGCGGTTTATCGCAGTCACAGACCATTATGATTCCCTGACTGCAGACCGGACGGAGAAGAATATTGTCATACCGGTAAAGAATTTCGTCAATGACGCCTACAGCGCGGATCTTTCGGTGAAGATAAGGAGCCATCTGGAAAGCAAGCGTGAAAATGGGGAATATACCGGTGCATATGTCTCTTATGGTTTCATGAAGGATTACAATGACCATAATAAGCTGGTGGCTGATCCGGTGGCAGGGGAGAATGTGAAGCTTATTTTTCAATGGAAACTGGCAGGAATGAGCAACAGCAAGATAGCAGAGAAACTGAATGCTCTTGGAGTTCTTGCACCGGCAGACTATAAGAGAAGTCTCGGCATACGTTACCAGAGCGGTTTTCAGAAGAATCTTTATTCCAGATGGAGTCCGGCAGCGGTAGGAAGGATACTGTCAAACCCGTTATGCAAGGGGCTGGTGATGCAGGGGAAGAAGGAACGTATCAATCATAAAATCAAAAAGATGGTGGCAAAGCCCGAAACGGAACAGAGCCGCTATAGGCAGGAGAATCTGGCTTTTATTAGGGAAAAGCAGTTTGATGCCGTGCAGGAACTGCTAAAAAAAGACACGAGAACAAATCCGGGGCAGGAAGGGGTATATCTTTTTGGCGGTATGCTTTTCTGCCCGGACTGCGGCAGGCAGATGATACGCCGCAAGACTGTCTATAAGGGGAAGCAGACCATCTTTTATATCTGCAAGACTTACAACGTGGAAAAGAACTGTACGAGACACAGTATCAAGGAGCAGGAACTTATTTCCCTCGTGATGGCGGCAGTAAGGGCACAGATGCAGCTGGTGGCAGATGCAGAGGAAACCCTAAAGGCTGCAAAAGAGGCAATGGAAGGAATGAAGGAGGGCGTTTTGACGGACAAACGGCTGCCGGAACTGGAAAAGGAGCTTGCGGAAAATACAGCCATGCTTTCCGGTCTTTACACGGACTGGATGGAAGGGATTCTTTCGGAAGAAGAGTATGAGGAGATGAAAATCTTCTATTCCGGACGCTGTAAAGAGCTGGAAGGACAGATTCGGAAGAGGAGGGAAAGGGCAGGAAAAGCAGGAGAGGCGGTCAGGAAAGCAAAGCAGTGGCTTGGCAGCCTTAAAGATATAAACTGCCTGCTTTCCGGTACAGAAGGAGAAATCCGGCGCAGTCTCGTTTGTTTCTTATTTGATAAGATATGGGTATATGAAGGAAAACGGGTGGAGGTTTCTTTCCTTTATCAGGATAGGATGGCAGAGGTTTATTCTCTGTGCGGCATGTTTAAAGAGACAGCGCAGGAGCAGTCTCTTTATAAAAAGGGAGCAGTATAATGGCAAGGACAAAGGACAGGGCAAGACAGGAGATAAAGGCCATTGCCAATACAGAGCTTTCAACAGGGACTTTGATGAAAAAAACGGCAAAAACCTTGCTGTTTAGGACTGCAACCTATGCAAGGCTTTCCGTTGACAGTGCGGTTACAGAAAGCGATTCCATCACCAGCCAGCAGATGCTCATGCGTGACTACATAAAGGGCAAGAATGAGTTTTTTCTTGTCCGGGAGTATAAGGATGACGGAGTCAGCGGAACGCGGTTTGAACGTCAGGCATTTGACAGCTTGCTTGGAGAAGTGAGAAAAGGGAATATCAACTGCATTATTGTAAAGGATTTTTCAAGGTTTGGCAGGGATCATATCGAAGTGGGAAATTATCTGGAAAAAGTGTTCCCGTTTCTTGGGGTGCGGTTCATTTCTGTCAATGACGGTTACGACAGCTTCGACAAGGAATGTGCAGATAAAAAACTGGCAGTTATTTTAAAGAACCTTGTCAATGAATATGTTGCAAAGGACACCTCTGTCAAGGTGGCATCCAGTTATGCAACCAAGCAGGAAAACGGGGAGTACGACGGCGGACGCGCGCCTTATGGGTATGTTTTTGCAGACGATAGGAAGACAAGGTTTTTTATTGACAAAAGACCGGCAGGAATTATAAAGGATATTTTTACATGGACTATGCAGGGGGATTCTGCCCTTGCCATTGTAAAGAGACTGACGGAAAGGAATATCAACCCGCCGAAAGCCTATCAGGACACAAGGGAGTTCTACCGGCATGGGAAGGAACGCTGCTACTGGAATGAATTTACAGTAAATGTCATCCTGCAGAACATAGTCTATGCAGGACATATGACGCTTCATAAATGGAAGGAATCAAAAGCAGACGGACTTAGCCGCTATAGGCTGGATGAAACGGAGTGGAAGATAACGAGAAATACCCACGAAGCCATTATCGAAGAACATGATTTCCGCCTTGTGCAGGAAATCCTAAGGGCAAGGAAGGAGCAGTATAAGAGCCGGAGTGCCATAGATGAAACCGTCGCCCGTCCGGCAAACCTATTAAAAGGAAAAGTGTTTTGCGGGGACTGTCTTGTGCCTGCTTCAAGGATGGGGACAAACTGCTGGAAGAAGACTGGGGAAGTACATGGGCGCGTCCGCATATACCGATACCGCTGCCGGATTTATAGGGAAAAAGGGGCGCGGGAATGTACTTCCAAATCTATTTTAGAAAAAGATTTGGAGGCAATCGTCTATCAGGCGGTCATGGCATTTATCCGTCAGGCGGAGTGTCTGGATGAAATGGTTTCACACTTCCGCGGCGAGTTTTTCCAAAAGATAAAGAGAAGCATAGAAAAGGAAAAGAACAGGGCGGATAGGGCAATCCGGCAGGGAAAGAATGAAAAAATACTCTTATATGAGGAATATAACAGCAGAGAACGCGGCACGAAGCATAACAGCGCAGAGCAAGCTTCGAAAAATGGAGTTTCAGACAGCAACAAGGGATGGTATTTGAAGGAAAAACAGAAGAAAGAGGATGAGATACGTTACCATGAAGAGAGGAAAACGCAGTTGGAAGAAAAAACCGCATTTTTTGAACGGCTGGAAAAGGAACAAAAAGGATGGATAAAGGAAATTTTGTCCTTTAAGGATGCGGCTGCAAAGGAAGAAAGACTGACCACGCAGCTGGTTTCTATATTTGTAGATAAGATATTTCTGTATGATGGGAAGAGGGTGGAAGTCGTATTGAACTTTAAAGATGAACATGAGAGCTTGTATTCCCATATGGGCAGATTCCATAACAGTGAAGACGAAGGATGAACTGTTATGGGAGGGGTTAGGATGAATGGAACAACAGTTGCTTTAGTCTAAAGGTATTTTTGTGTCATTACCTTGACACAAGCAGGGCATCTTATCGGCAATCATACCTACAGCCATATACAGTTAAAATCCGGCAATAAAGAAGCTTTTAAGCAGGAACTAATAAAGACAAATGAAATTATAACCGGTATCACCGGAGAAGAGGTTCTGTATGTACGGCCTCCTTATGGAAGCTGGGACAAATCGTTTGAAACGGAATTGAATATGTTTCCGGTGCTATGGACGGTGGACCCGCTGGACTGGTGTTCCACAAATGCATCATGCATTACACGGAAAATAGTATCCAAGGTAGGAGAAAACGATATTATACTGATGCACGATTATTATCCTTCCACGATTACGGCAGCTTTGGAGGTGGTGGATGAGCTGCAGAAAGAAGGATATGAGTTTGTTACGGTGGAGGAGATTTTGTTTGACTAGTATGACTCAACTTAATTAA
>DNJW01000272.1 GCA_003488965.1 Lachnospiraceae bacterium
GGAATATACAAGCTGCACAATTCGTAATTGGAAAATCAGAGTTTCGCAATTGCCTAAATGAAAGCATAGTGGGAAAGGAGAAAAGGAAAAGTGAAAGCGGATACTGCAAAGAAGATTTATGAAAAACGGATGGAAAAGCATTTTGATGAGCTGCGCTGGCTGTATATGGAATTGTATGACAACAGTTCCATGTTTGCCGAGTTGTGCGATAAAATGGAAGGCTTCTATAAGGAAAGAAAAAAGGAATTGAAAGCTCTGGATGAAAAACGGGAAATGAACCAGGGCTGGTATAAAAAGAACGATATGCTCGGAATGATGTTTTATATTGATAACTTTGCAAGGAATATGAAAGGCGTAGAGTCGAAACTGGATTATATTGAGCAGTGCAATGTGAATTATATTCATCTGATGCCGTTTCTGGAAACACCGAAAGGGCGTTCTGACGGAGGCTATGCGGTTTCGGACTTTAGAAAGGTGCAGACGGAACTGGGTACGATGGAGGATTTGGAAGGGCTGACGGCTGCCTGCCATAAAAAGGGGATTAATGTGTGCATGGATTTTGTCATGAACCATACCTCCGAGGATCATGAATGGGCAAAAAAGGCACGGCAGGGAGACGGGGAATATATGAGCCGTTACTTTTTCTTTGACAATTCCTACATACCTTCTTTATATGAAAAAACAGTGCCTCAGGTATTTCCTACTACAGCGCCGGGAAATTTCACCTATCTGGAGAAGGAAGGGAAGTTTGTAATGACCACCTTCTACCCCTATCAGTGGGATTTGAACTATAAGAATCCGAGAGTGTTTAATGAAATGATGTACAATTTCCTTTATCTGGCAAACCGGGGAATTGATATTATCAGAATTGACGCGGTGCCTTATATATGGAAGGAATTGAATACCTCCTGCAGGAATCTGCCCAAAGTGCATACCATCGTGCGGATGATGCGCATGATTGGCGAAATCGTATGTCCGGGTATTCTTCTGCTGGGAGAAGTGGTTATGGAGCCGGAAAAGGTAGTGCCTTATTTCGGTACAGTAGAAAAGCCGGAATGCCATATGCTTTATAATGTAACGACGATGGCAACCACATGGCATACAGTGGCAACCAGGGACGTACGTCTTTTAAAAAAGCAGCTGGATATTGTGAATTCCCTGCCGAAGGAGTATGTATTCCTAAATTATCTCCGCTGTCATGACGATATCGGCTGGGGACTTGATTACGGGACTTTGATGGCGGAGGGAATCGGAGAGCGCTCCCATAAGCAGTACCTGAATGATTATTTTCAGGGCTATGCGGGAAACAGCAACAGCAGAGGCGAACTGTACAATGCAGATCCCGTGACGGGGGATGCAAGATTCTGCGGAACAACCGCTTCCATGTGCGGTGTGGAAAAGGCGGGATTTGAGCAGAACGATGAGGCAATGGAAAAGGCAATTCAGATGGATGTGATGCTTCATGCATATATGTTTATGCAGTCGGGGATTCCGGTATTGTACAGCGGGGATGAAATCGCCCAGGTCAATGATTATACTTATAAAGAAAATCCGGATAAAGCGGCCGATTCCAGATATATCCACAGAGGCGCGATGAACTGGAAGCTGGCGGAAAATATTTCCAGGCCGGATACTGTGGAGGCAAGAATGTTTCACCGTCTGGGAAAGCTGGAACAGATAAGAAAGAAGGAAAAGGTATTTATGTCCAATGCGGACACATGGACAATCGAGACATGGGACCCTTCGGTGCTGTGCATCGGAAGATATATGGAAGGGGAAAAAATAATCGGCTTGTTTAATTTCAGTGAATTTGACAAAACAGCCTGGATTAATGAAACGGACGGGGATTATACGGATTTGATTTCCGGCAGCGTCATGAAAGCCTCAGGTGTCAATATACCGGCCTATGGTTTTTATTACCTGAAAAAGAAATAAAAGAAATTATATTGCTGTAAAGAAGCGGTATGGAGGTTGGAGGATGAATATAGCGGAAATTGCAAAACAGGCAGGGGTATCCAGCGCAGCTGTTTCCCGTTATTTTAACAACGGATATATTTCGGAGGAAAAGCGGGAGCAAATCCGTAAAGTAGTGGAAGAGACAGGATACCGGCCTTCTGTGCAGGCACAGACATTGCGGACAAAGAAAACGAAAATGATTGGTGTCATTGTGCCGAAGGTGGCTTCCGCATCCATCGGGAGGGTGGTGGAAGGAATTCTTTCCGTATTGAATGAATGCGGTTACCAGATGCTTCTTGCCATTACCCAGAACGAGCCGAAAAAGGAACTGGAATATCTGGATGCATTTAACGATAAACAGGTGGATGGGGTGGTGCTGGTGGCTACCGTACTTACCCCGGAGCATAAACGGGTTTTAAAAAACATGCCGGTTCCGGCGGTTATTGTGGGGCAGCAGCTTTCCGGCTGCTGCTGCATCTATCATGATGATTATCATGGGTCTTATGAATTGACAAAACTTCTGATAGAAAGAGGACGGAAGAAACTGGGTTATATCGGCGCCATACCGCAGGATAAGGCGGTAGGCGAACAAAGGTGCAAAGGTTTTCAGGACGCCGTCCGTGACATGGGAATAGAAAGCTGTGCCTCAAATTGCGTGGTGGCTGCCTTTAGCGTAGCCTCCGGTTATGAAAAAGCCGGGGAATTGCTGGATAAGTGCGGGGAACTGGACGGAATCGTCTGTGCTACCGATACTATGGCTGCCGGAGCGGTAAAATATCTTCAGGAGCAAGGGATAGCTGTTCCGGCACAGGTACTGGTGGCAGGGCAGGGAGATTCCGATATGGCAAGGGTGATGAACCCGCCGCTTATGACAGTACATTATTCTTATGAAAGAAGCGGTGAAATGGCGGCAAACATGCTGATGGAGATACTGCATCAGGGCGGGACGGATTTGAGGGAAGTGAAGCTGGGATATTACATCGTGCAGGCAGAGGTTCCTGCAATATAAAACAGACGTTCAACGGAAAAGGAAAATATCCGGCAAGGTACGGTCATGGAACGGTACTTTTCTGCCGGATGCGGTAGGCCCGCGGCGTCATATGGTAGTATTCTTTGAAAATACGGTGAAAATAGCTGGTGTTGTCATATCCTGTCAGGGCGATGATGTCTTCTACAGGGAGGGCGGTGGTGGACAGCAGGAAAGCCGCCTGGTTCAGCCGTTTCATCTGCAGAAGCTGCTTAAAGGTATGGCCGGAATGCTTTTTGACAATTTTGCTCACAGAATAGGCCGGCATATGAAGCTGTCTGGAAATTTCCGTTAATTCTGCATGGAGATAGTTATTATCGATATATTTCAGCACGGTAAATACAAGGTGCTGTTCATACTGGCCGGAATCATGCATATTGATCCTGTCGGTATGGTTTAAAAGATGAAGAAATAAAAGCCCCATGGTGGCCTGGTTGATGTTGCGCCGGTTCGGCTGGCTGTTTAACAAAGACCAGATAAGATTTTCCATCAGATTTTTAACCGGAAGGATGTCGATGGACTGGAAATGCAGATAATCAGCCGCATTTTTATCCGGTTTTAAGGTTCCGATTAGAAAATCCCTCAGCACATTTTCTTCTTCCAGCATGGCCAGGACACGGTCAAAGAATTCGGGAAGAATAATAAAGTTGACGGCAATATCGTCTATGGCCGCAGGAAGAATTTCATGAACAGTATTCGGATTGAGCAGGAGCAGTTCCCCTGTATTTAAGGTAATGCGGGAGGAATTGTTGAGGATATGGGTGGTAGTTCCGCTGCACATATAAATCATTTCGATGTAGTTATGTTTATGGGCGGGAAAATGCACGAAACGGGTATGGGGGCGGATATCAATCAGTTTTCCTAGTGTGAGCATTTTCCGGCTGTCCACCACAAAATCAGGCTCGTTGGTATATAGACTTTTTTGGACGTTTTTTTCTCCGGAGAGAAGGAGTTTTTCCTCTTCGGAGATTTTTTTCAAATGCTGCAGCAGGCTTGGCTCAATCATGTTTTCCTCCTATAGGATGATTCCGGTATATAAGGAATCAGAAGTTATGGCCGGAATCTTCCGGCAGGCTTTTTCCGGGCTGTTTTTCCTAGTGTAGCATAAAAAGCCTAGGGATGCAAATAAAGACGGTAAATTATGCAAACACCGTCCTTACAATATGGGAGGGAAACAGGTACAATCTATATAAAGTACAGCAGGATAGGAAATTGCGAAACACGGTGATTCTGCACAATTCGTAATTGGAAAATCAGAGTTTCGCAATTGCCTAAGTATAGCGGGATGCGGAAAGGAGAAGGATATGGGGGATTATTTTTTGGCAGTGGACATCGGGGCTTCCAGCGGGAGGCATATTTTAGGGAGTATGCAGGACGGCAGGATGGCAATTGAAGAGGTGTACCGTTTTGAGAACGGAATGGTAAAAAAAGACGGTCATCTTTGCTGGGATGTGGAGCATCTGTCGAAGGAAATTGTGGCAGGGATGCGCAAATGCAAAGAAGCAGGCAAGATTCCCGTTACCATGGGGATTGATACCTGGGGCGTGGATTATGTGCTGCTGGATAAAGAAAATCAGATTGTCGGCAATACATATGGTTATAGGGATAATAGGACAAAGGGGATGGACGAAGAGGTATACCGTCATATTCCGCTGGAAAAGCTGTACGAAAGGAACGGGATACAGAAACAGATTTTTAATACGGTTTACCAGCTGACGGCAGCAAAGGTACAGGAGCCGGAGACGTTGGAGCGGGCTGACAGCCTGCTGATGATGCCGGACTATTTTAATTTTGTATTGACAGGCGTGAAAAAGAGCGAATATACCAATGCTACCACAGGACAGCTGGTGTATGTGGGCACCAATGACTGGGATTGGGAACTGATGGATATCTTGGGACTTCCGAAAAATATTTTCCAGCCCCTTTCCATGCCGGGAACGGTAGTAGGAGATTTAAGGCAGGAAATAGCCGACGAAGCAGGATATCAGTGCAAGGTGATGCAGATTACTTCCCATGATACGGCTTCGGCTGTGCTGGCAGTACCTTCGTTGGAGGAGGAGTGCCTTTATATCAGTTCCGGGACTTGGTCGCTGTTAGGAACGGAGATTATGAAACCAATCTGCTCGAAGGAGAGCATGGAGAAGAATTTTGCCAATGAAGGCGGCTATGATTACCGTTTCCGTTACTTGAAAAACATTATGGGTCTTTGGATGATACAGTCGGTAAGGCATGAATTTGATGATGCCTATTCCTTTGCGGAGATTTGCAAGCAGGCGGAAGCGGAAAAGGATTTTCCTTCCAGAGTGGATGTAAACGACGACTGTTTCCTTGCCCCTGAAAATATGACGAAGGAAATTCAGTTATATTGTGAAAGAACAGGACAGAAGAAACCGGAGACGCTGGGGCAGATTGCTACCGTGATTTACCAGAGTCTGGCGGAATGCTATGCCAAAGCTTTTGAAGATGTGGAAAGGCTTACGGGGAAGAAATACCCGGCAGTGCATATTGTGGGAGGGGGTTCCAATGCGGCTTATTTGAATGAACTGACGGCAGCAAAGAGCGGACGCACCGTGTATGCAGGACCCGGGGAGGCAACTGCTATCGGAAATATTGCCGTACAGATGATGGAAGCAAAGGAACTGGGCAGTCTGCAGGAAGCAAGAAAATGTATTTTCCGTTCTTTCGGCGTGAAAGAATTTGGGGCATAGGTTTTTGCGTGTACATATGGAAAAACTGCGGATAAAGAAAAACGGAAACGAAGCTTAGGAAAAGCTTAGAACAAGCTTAGAAAATAAAAATTAGTAGGAGGAATGAAAAATGACAGTGAAAGAAAAGTATGAGTCAGCGAAAGAGCAGTATGGAAAGCTTGGAGTCGATACGGACGAAGTATTGGAAACCTTAAAAAATATTCCGATTTCCATGCACTGCTGGCAGGGGGATGACGTAATCGGTTTTGACCACGACGGACCGCTGACCGGCGGAATCCAGACGACGGGAAATTATCCGGGAAAGGCAAGCACACCGGAAGAACTGATGGCAGATATCGAAAAGGCATTCAGCCTGATTCCCGGAAAACATAAGGTAAATCTTCATGCATGTTATGCTATTTTTGAAGAAGGCGAACGCGTGGACAGGGATAAGCTGGAGCCCAAACATTTTGCAAAATGGGTAGAGTTCGGAAAGAAAAACGGCATAGCTTTTGATTTTAACCCTACTTGTTTTTCCCATCCTATGGCAGAGGACAGTCTCACATTGTCCAGCCCTGATGAAAAAGTACGTAAATTCTGGGTGGACCACTGCAAAGCCTGCATCAGGATTTCAGAATATCTGGCAACAGAGCAGGGAAGCCCTTGCGCTATGAATATATGGATTCCGGACGGAATGAAGGATGTGCCGGCAGACCGTCTCGGACCGAGGGCAAGATTTAAGAAATCCTTGGATGAGATTCTGGCAATTCCTTATGATAAGGAGAAGGTTCTTGTATGCCTGGAGTCCAAGGTGTTCGGCATCGGAATGGAATCCTATACAGTGGGTTCCAGCGAATTTACTATAAGCTATGCAGCAAAGAACGGTATTATCAGTTTATTGGATAACGGGCATTATCATCCTACAGAAGTAGTGTCCGACAAGATTCCTTCCATGCTTCTGTTCAACGATAAGATTGCCCTTCATGTAACCAGAGGCGTACGCTGGGACAGTGACCATGTAGTTCTTCTGGATGATGAGACAAAAGAAATTGCAAAAGAAATTGTACGGAACGATGCCATTGACCGTGTACTTCTGGCATTGGATTACTTTGATGCAAGCATTAACCGTATCGCAGCTTGGGTAATCGGTATGCGCAATATGCAGAAGGCTCTGCTGTATGCCCTGCTTTCTCCCAATAAGAAATTGAAGGAACTGCAGGACGAAGGAAGATTTACCGAACTGATGATGCAGCAGGAAGAAATCAAGACTTATCCGTTCGGCGATGTATGGAACCAGTTCTGCGAAATGAACGGTGTTCCGGTTGGGGAAAGCTGGTTTGCGGATGTAAAGGAATATGAGGAAAACGTGCTGCTTAAGAGAAATTAAAGAAGTTTAGACGGCGGATATGCAATTGCTGCCGTTGCAGAGAGCCCGGCTTGCCGGGCTCTCTTATTTATGTAATAGGAAATTACGCCGCAGCGTTGTGAGAAGAAAAGTTGGCCGCCGGGTCAACTTTTTTTACCTTATAGGAAAGT
>DNJW01000255.1 GCA_003488965.1 Lachnospiraceae bacterium
AGTACCGACGGTAATCAAGGGTCTGCTTATGGAATATACAAACTGCACAATTCGTAATTGGAAAATCAGAGTTTCGCAATTGCCTATTCCAAACCAAGTTCTCTGCGATGCTGCCAATGAATTCCGATATGCCCAATTCCTAATATCAAGCAGGCAATCAGCATCCATACTACTTTTCCATAAATCCCAAGCAGCAGGAAAGCAGCTACCGGCAATGTTGCGCCTGCAACTGGAACACCCAAAAAGCTGCTGTAAAAGTCATCCAATGTATGCTCACCCCTAAAATATCGTATCCACCAGATTTCATACATTATCATCAGTACAAAAGCGGCGATAAGCCATAATGACCAAGCCGACCACTTTTGTAAGTTAAAATCAGAGAATATTAACGCAAAACAAGTTGTCAGCATCTCTCCTGCCCGTTCCAGAAACAGCAGAACCTTGCTTTCATTTTCAGCACTATATCCCTGAGGCTGATTTTTCGTCCATATGAGGTTCGGAATCATCAGCATTAATAAAAATATCAATCCTATATAGGAAAAACCAATATGTCCCAGCATTTTCCACACCCTCCCATGCTGACATTTGTCCGTATTTTCTTTCTCTCCGTTTTTATATTATCGGCTTTTAAAAAAGTGGCTTCGTCAATTTATGTCCTTCTGGCGAAGAACTTTCATATAGGGCTTTTGACACCCGAACCCTATAAGGTAAAAAGGATGCCAGATTCAAGCCATTTCCGGCTTGTCCGACATCCTGCATTTGTATTTATTGTTTCCGATTACACAATACCCTGAGCGGTCATCGCTTCAGCCACTTTCAGAAATCCTGCAATATTTGCTCCGGCCACATAGTTGCCTTCCATTCCATATTTCTTAGAAGCTTCATCCAAGTTATGGAAGATATTGACCATAATGTTTTTCAGCTTTGCATCTACTTCTTCAAAGGTCCAGCTCAGTCTTTCGCTGTTCTGGCTCATCTCAAGGGCAGAAGTTGCTACACCGCCGGCATTGGATGCTTTGCCCGGACAGAACAGCACGCCGTTTTTCTGCAGATACTCTGTAGCATCCAGTGTAGTCGGCATATTTGCTCCCTCTGCTACTGCGAAGCAGCCGTTTGCTACCAATGCTTCCGCATCTTTCAAATCTAATTCGTTCTGTGTCGCGCAAGGAAGCGCAATATCACATTTTACGCTCCAAACCTTGGAGCTTCCCGCCTCATGGTATTGTGCACTTGGCCTTGCCACAGCATACTCGGTAAGTCTTGCACGTTTTACTTCTTTAATTTCCTTTAATAAAGCTACATCAATTCCTTCCGGATCATAAATCCATCCTGTGGAATCGGAGCAAGTTACCGGTTTCCCGCCAAGCTGCTGTGCCTTTTCTATTGCATAAATCGCTACATTGCCCGCACCTGACACTGCAATTGTCTTTCCGGCAATATCCTTACCGTTACATTTTAACATTTCTTCTGTCAAATATAATAAACCATATCCGGTTGCCTGTGTCCTTGCAAGGGAACCGCCGTATGTAAGTCCCTTCCCGGTCAGTACGCCCTCGTAACAGTTGCGGATTCTCTTATACTGTCCATACATATAGCCGATTTCTCTTCCGCCGACACCGATATCGCCTGCCGGTACATCCGTATCCGCACCGATATGCCTATAAAGCTCTGTCATAAAACTCTGGCAAAATGCCATTACTTCTCTGTCTGATTTTCCCTTAGGGTCAAAATCACAGCCGCCCTTGCCGCCGCCGATAGGAAGCCCTGTCAGGGAATTTTTAAAAATCTGCTCAAAGCCCAGGAATTTAATAATGCCAAGGTTTACAGAAGGATGGAATCTCAATCCGCCCTTATATGGTCCAATCGCACTGTTAAACTGTACACGGAAGCCGTTGTTTACCTGAACCTGGCCCTTGTCATCTACCCAAGGAACGCGGAACATAATCACTCTTTCCGGTGTAACCAGCCTTTCCAGCAATGCATCCTTCCTATATTCGTCCTCGTTCGCTTCAATTACTACACGCAGAGATTCCAAAACTTCTTTTACTGCCTGGTGGAATTCCGGCTGTGACGGGTTTTTAGCAACTACTGAATCAAATACCTCATCTACATATGACATTCTTATGTCCTCCTTTATTTTATAGGACAAGTCTCTGCTTTCAGACCCCTTTGTCCACGTATTATTATATAATGCTGTTTTCGATTCCACAAGATACTTTAAGGTATGAATCGGTAGAAGTTTCGTAAAAATTTTTTCTCTTTTTTTATTCAAATTGTACAATAATACTTGTATACAATTATAAATACTTTTTTAACCGTTCAATATTCTTCTCTTCAAAGTCCATAAGTTCCTTTGCAATTTCCAAGGAAGTATTCTCTGCCCTTTCATGATGATTCAGCGACTTACACATATCGGTAATCCCCCTGCTGCTTCCCTGAATCAACATTTCCGCGATATGGCTGGTGCTGGTATTAAACAGCGTATTGGAATGAATCCCCCCCACCAGCATCATCTGACTGATATTGTTTGTACGGTAAGGCTCTGCCTTTCCCTCCAATATTCTGTCCAGTGCCTTGTTATGGATTTCCGAATACTTCAAAGCCTGTTTTGACAGCTGCACTGCCAAATCATCGTCATATACCTTATCGCTGATAGTATCAATGGCCTTCATAGCCATTTCCGTATTTTTCTGCACTTCCCTCAAAACTTCCGCATCGTCTCTTTTCATATTGTCTCCTTCCCAAAAAATGCCAAGCATTTTTTCTTAGCAGCTTACCACCCAAACCTTATAAAAAAGTGGCTTCGCCACTTCATCAATTTATGTTCTTCTGGCGAAGAACTTTCCTATAAGGTAAAAAAAGTTGGCCCAGCGGCC
>DNJW01000397.1 GCA_003488965.1 Lachnospiraceae bacterium
AGTACCGACGGTAATCAAGGGTCTGCTTATGGAATATACAAACTGCACAATTCGTAATTGGAAAATCAGAGTTTTGCAATTGGCTATCTGGAGATTTTGAGCTATATATAACAAGTTTGCGGATGCCGCACAGACACAAACCCCCATTCCCCATACAGTATAAATTATTTTATGCATTCGCGCAATGAGGGGATTGGAAATTTATTGATTCTTGTTATTGTATTAGTTTAAGTCCGCGCTACGTTATCCAATACCAAAGGACCAATCCTTTCGTAGCATCTGCCAATACAGCAGCCCCGCCGAAAGGATATTCCTCAAGGAGCCCCTCAAAAAGCGTCGGTACTTGACGAGGTTTTTCACGAGTCTAGTATCCGTTACGCTTTTTGTGGAGCGGGAGCGCGGCGACGGAGGAATATCCTTTCGGCGGGGCGGACTCTTGCCAACCACCACCAAGCGGCCCCCATGCTGTTAGAATCCGGTATCCGTATTCCCATATCCTCATCCTTTGTCACTGTCCTTTTCAGCATTCTTTTTGGTTCCCGCAGATATAGAATGTCCTTCTTCTCTGCATTTTCCTAAAATTTCTTCCAATTCCTGAAACTGCTCCTGTGTCAGATCTGCGCTTTGCAGCAGTGCCGCCATAGCATTTTTCCGGCTTCCCTCAAAATAACTGTCCACAAATTTCCGGCTTTTTTCCTTCTGGCACTCTTCCTTCGACTTCATAACGCTGTAATGATAAACCCTTAAATCATGCTCGTCCACGGTATAGCTCAGTACACCCTTCTGGCATAAGCGGTTAATCAGGACGCGCACCATCCTCGGCGACATATCTGCCTTGTCTTGTATCTTTTTGATTACTTCCTTCGCTGTCATAGATGTATTGTTTGCCCAAAATATCTCCATAATCAGCCATTCGCTCTGACTGGGAGTTGTTTCTTTCTCCATGCCCTTTTCCTCCTCCCCTTCTAAAAGGAGCTGTTTGAGTTTGATGCCCGTATTTTTTTGTAATGCCGGATACAACAGCCAAAAGGGCATTGCATCTGCAATACCCCTACATCATAACCAAAACCTCTGCTTTTTATTATATGTTAATCGGACAATCTCTGTCAATCCCGGTGCGAAGCAGTTCCCTTTTTCTGATACCCCCGCTGTGATAAGGCAGCAGCACATGCGCTGACAGCTTCCCGTTTTCCGCAAGAAAACGTCTGATATCCCTCAGATTTTTTTCCGTATCGGTAATTCCCGGCACCAGAGGCGTTCTGGGAATCAGCCGGATATCGGTATTCTCCTTTGACAGACGTCTGAAATTATGAAGTATTTTTTCATTGCTTACTCCCGTATGTTTTATATGCTCCTGCCGGTCCATAATTTTAATATCATATAAAACACAATCAATATAAGGCAAGACCATTTCCTGTACATCTTCGTATTCAAAAAAACCGCAGGTTTCCACGGCTGCCGAAATCCCCTGCTCCTTAAGACGCTTCGCTATTTTCCCAACAAATTCCGGAAAGCAGAGCGGTTCTCCGCCGCTGAAAGTTACGCCTCCGTTAGAAGCTTCATAAAATACCCGGTCCCGTAAAAGGAGCTCCATCAGTTCTTCCTCCGGATACTTCCTCCCTATCTGCCGCAATGCTCCTCCCGGACAGGACATGGTGCATTTTCCGCATCCGTCACAATACGCTTTGTCCAAATACAGTTTTTCTCCGTCAAACCCTATCAGCCCCCTGGGGCAGACAGCGGCGCAGTCCCCGCAGAGGAGACATTTACTGCCATCCCACATAAAATCATAGGCAAAAGAGCCGGACTCCGGGTTATGGCACCAGGTACAGCGCAATGGGCAGCCCTTTAAAAAAACCGCTGTCCGGATTCCCTCCCCGTCATCCAGTCTTCCTTTGGAAATATCAAAAATCAGCGGTTCTTTATGCAAAAACCATTCCTCCTGTCAGTTCCAGCACAAGGTGCATCGCCATATAACCAAATTTGCTCATATAGTTAATATTTCCTTCAAAATCCACTTCCTGGTTCAGCATCGCATTCAAAATATCCGGCGCTCCTGAAAAAAGCAGTTTTACCAGTGCTTCATTATCTTTAAAAATCAAGGTAAAGGTGGGATTGTCTACCTTTTTCCTGCTCACGGACAACGTGTTATTGCGGAAAATAGCGGCAATATAGAAATCCCCTGCCTTATCCGTAAAGGCATAAACCGCATCGAAATTTTCTATGTTTCTCCTATATTTTTTATCCAGACGCAGAACAAGCCCCATCAGATTTAATAAAACCTCCATCACGTTTCCTATCATATGCCCGTCAATGCAGTTTAACAATGTTTTTTCCAAAGCCTGACGCACCGGATAATACTTTTGCAGGAGATTTTCCGCTAAAAGCTCCCCGGTCAGATTTGTTCCCTCCAGTTCCTCATCTAACAGCTCCAAACGAAAATTTTTCAGGGCCAGTGTTTCTTCTTCCATTATTTTATACATAATCAGGCACCATCCTTCCCCCATGTATGTCGTATTCCGTTCTGGTAATCAGTTCATCCTTCATAGTATCGTTCAAATCATTGAAATACGCAGAATAGCCGGATACTCTTACCAGTAAATCCGGATATTTTTCCGGATGTGCTTTTGCATCCCTCAGCATTTCGTGGGACATAATGTTAAACTGAACCTGCTGTCCTCCGCTTTTAAAATACCCTTCAATAAAACTGCCCAGCAAAGCTGCCTCTTCCCGCGAAGCAATATTGGTAAACTTAATATTCAGCGCCTCCCCTCCCGGAATATAGAGACTGTTTAAAGCTCCTACGCTCCTGAAACATTCGGTCAAATCCGCTGCCGCTTCCGAAACCGGGGTAATACCGCTTGCAAACGGCAGATTTGCCTTTCTTCCATTGGGCAGGGCATAGGTTATCTTCCCTTGCCCGGAATGGTTCGTCATCGTCCAATAGGCCGGACGGTACTTTCCGCCCCGGTAATTGGTATATCCCTGATAGGTCTCATATAAAAACCGGATAATTTCCCGCGATATTCCGTTTTCGGTCTCCTCCGCCGTTCCGTATTTCAAGGGTTTGTTTTTCACATAAGCCAACAGCTTATCCTGATTCTCAAAATTATGGCGCACGGCATCAATTAATTCCCCAAATGTACAATAATGCTCCTCAAATACTGCCTTTTTCACCGCATTCAACGAATCAGCCACATCTGCAAATCCCACATGGGTAGCACCGGAAGAATTATAGACCGCCCCTCCAAACACCAAATCCTTCCCTTTCTCCATAGGACCTTCAAATAATGCGGACAGAAGCGGTGTGGGAAGCATTTTCTGATGGATTTTGGCCATTTTTTCATTTAAATCCACCGCCTGGTCAATCAGCCATGCCGTCTGGGTCTTAAATGCTTCCAGAAATTGCTCAAAATTCTCCATCTTTTCCGGTTCTCCCGTCTTGGGACCGAACTGTTCCTCTCCGGTAATATAGCGCTTCCCATTGTATAACGCCATTTCAAAAGCGGCTGTCAGATTCATGATAATAGAGCTTGAAGCATCATAGCTCCTTCCCGCGGATGCCAGCTCCACGCATCCGATTACCGCATAATCCCTGGCATGCTCCTCCAAAGTTCCTTGGTTTACCAGCGTTTTTATATTCTCTATATCGTTGTAAAATGCCGGCACTGCTTTTGTGGAAGCAATGACCTCGCTGACCCTGTTCCGATACTCTATTGTATTCCTTCCCGGATAATAGCGGGCATTCATATTAGGCTCCCGCATTTTCAGCAGTTCCGTCACCCGAAGCATAAGATATGTCAAATCATTGACCGCATCTTTTCCTTCCTCATCCACACCGCCCACGGTAACCGCAGGCGCCGTGCCCGCCCCGCCGAACAGTTCCTCGGAAACCTGAGGCACCAGGTCTACATTATCCCCCGTCTTAATCCATAGGCAGGCAATCAGTTCCATCGCTTCTTTTACCGTAAGCGTTCCCTCTTCCATGTCTTTTTTATAATAGGGATACAACACCTGGTCCAGACGTCCGGGGCTGATTGCCATATTGATGTTTTCTGCATGAATCCCAATCAGGCAAAGCCAGATGCAGTTTACTGCCTCACGGAAGCCGGATGCCGGATTTGCCGGAACCGCCCGGCAGACCTTTGCCATTTCCAGCAGCTGCTCTCTGCGTTTTTCATCCTTCTCCTCCCCGGCAAGCCGTCTAGCTTCTTCGGAAAGATTTTCCGCATATTTTAACAGCCCCTTCAATACTGTCGCTACCGCCTGATAAAACTCTTTCTCTTCCCGGATGGAGCCTTCGGCTTTCTCCTCCGCTTCCCGAATGATTGCTTCCGCCCCTTGCGCCAATACTCTCTTAAAATCAGGAACCGTATGGGAAATGCATCCCGCCTTGCTGGATACATAGAAAATCATCTTTTCCAGCAGACGTATCGGCATAATATTGCCATGTTTCTTTTTGGTAGATGCCAGCACGTCCCGGTCTATCCAATAAGGATAAATATCAAAGTTCAGCCTTTCCGCATCTTCCTTTGTCAGAAGCTGGGGATTTTTCTTTCTGCCGCTGATGGTTTCCAGCTCCGACCATATGGTCAGCCCTATGAACTCCGGATACACCGGCGCCGACTTCAAATATGCCCCTGTAGTCCCCGCCAGAAGATTCCCGTCCGGTATCACCGCCTTTTTATTGCCCAGATACCGGGCCACCGCCCGCGCACGGTACAAAACGGGATGCTCCTCCATCTCTTCTTCCCCATGCTCCTTCATATATTCCGTAATATACCACGCCCGCTCCGTACAGATATGTACCGGTTCCCGCAGCATACCGTCCCTTAACTCCCTGATCCCGTCCAGTTCCTCTAAGCCATATTCCTCCAGCCTTATATCCTTTAACGTAACTTCTCCCATCGTCCTCCTCCTTCTATCTGTCCATACACTGCAAATCATACCGGCACATCTCGCAGAAATTCTCCATCGTTCCCTGCGATACATATTCTCCGGCAACCTGTTTTACTCTTTCATATGCCAGTTCATTATAATAAAAGAAATCCTCTGTCGTTTCTTCCATATAAACGTTATAACCGCAGCGCATACTGTTGGCCTCCGGGGAAAAGGCATCCTTCAGCATCTCTTCCCGGTTTTCCTTCTGTATTCCTGCCTCCCATGCTCCTGGCATCATCATGCTGTTATTCTCTATTTCTTCACTGTTTTCCACCGAAAGTTCCATTGAAAGCCTTCCGTTTTTATTATATTCGTATCTGATATCCGGGAACACTTTGCAGAAGCTTTCCGTAAGAATTTTTTCCGTATCTTTTTTTACATATTGAGCCTGCGTCAGCGCCGCCTGAAGCTGCTGCCACTCTTCTTCCGTAAACAAAGGCTTTCCAGTTATACCGCAGAGTACATCCAGTATCCGTCTGGAACAGCGGGAGAACCATTCCGTATTATCCCGTTTTACTACATCTTCCAGTTTACTCTTCTCGGAAGATTTCATAGCATAGGCGATATCATAACAGCAAATATCCGGAACTGTCCCCACATTCGCATGGCCGATGGAAGGAAGCTCTTTGAACGCAATCCGCTCCGGAGCCGGAACCGCTTCGGACTTTGTTACCTTGCTGTAGGCCTTCTGGATAACCGCTTCATTTTCATATCCGTGCAGACCTGAAAAATGACAGTGTGCATAGGTATCCGCGTAAGTATGCAGCGCCATACCCAGACGCATCAGACTCTTCTTTCCTCTGTTCTCCTTTGCATCCCTTGCCGCTTCCTGCAGAATTTCCTGAATCAGCAGTCCGTTCTGCTCCTCCGCGCTGACGCAACGGTAATCCATCCGGGAAAAACCTGACGAATTCTCTATTTCCTTCAGATTTTTAGACGGTATAAAATGAAAAGGAGCAAGAGTATGTCTCTGATATCCATGGGAAACCGATTTCACCATATTAATCCCTGTGGGACAAGGAAGAAAATTCCAGGAACCGTCTTTCCGTTTCTGTGCCAGATTATTATCCATAAAAAAGGAAGGCGGAGTCTCCTTGATGATGACCCTGTTGGAAAGAAGAAAATCATCCACCATCTGCGAATAATGGGCAATAAGCTGCGCCTCTTCCTCCACAAATCCTGCCTTCGATGCCAATGTTTTTATTGTGTAATAGTGATAACTGATATTCATAATATCCCCTTTCTTGCCAAAATCTGCAAATTCTTGTTGGCTTCTCACAACGCTGTGGCGTAATTTCCTATTATATGAAAAATGCCGTATTTTGGCAT
>DNJW01000027.1:0-1024 GCA_003488965.1 Lachnospiraceae bacterium
ACTGGCTGAATAGCACCGTTGCCGACATGCTATACTCCCCGTCGGGTTTCCCTTTCGGATAAGTCGGTTGATGATAGGAATTGGACTTCAGATGAAGCCCCCACATTGAACCTGCTATCTTGCTAAAGATAGATTACAGACAAGCCCGCGCGGAACAGATGGGTTCCGCTTACGAGCGCACGTAAGCTAAGAAATAATATTCAATTACTTCTTTTTAACACTGTAACTCCTGCATCTTGGGCAAATACAAAATATTTCCCATCATAACTAAAACCACAAGTATAAAATCCATAGTTACAAAAAATCATATTTTTGTTACCTTGAGCAGGAGAAAACAGCACAGTTGTTATAAAATTTTCTTTATTTACATTAACACTATCTCCTTGTACGGAATTATCGGGTAATTTTCCGCCATAGTATCCTGCTATGCGGATTCCTTCATTAGGCAATTCATCACAGTATGCAATCGTGGCTTCTTCATCATATTCACAACTGCACTCAAGGATTTCACCTGAAGAACAGTCAATAATAGTAGTTTTTTGAGATGATATGCAGAGCAATTTTCTTGTATTTACTTTAGAAAACCCAACCCATTCCAGTCCGCCAACAACGACTTCCTTGACCAGTTCCCAACCAGCCAGTTTATTATAGTCAATCCACATATAAATCTTCACCTCTTAACAAATCTCAATTTTTCCAGTTCTACAACCGGAAGTTACAGATTTTCTATCTGTTCATCTAAATATGTGAAAAGCAATGACCATATATCAATTCCACTATGCAGATACAGCTGCTTATTAAGTTCTTTAATTCTTGCCTCAGCTTCCTCGTTCAGTTTGTGATTATCGTTAAATGTGGTAATATCATACTCTTGTTGAGTTTCGCTTAAAAATTCTCCTCTTATTATATCCGGTGGCGCAAGCTGACATATTTCTTCGAGTATATCCGCATCATTCATATCGCCAATTATTCTAAATGCTTGTATAATATTAAGCGCATAATGACCGATAGAATTTTCAAGAAA
>DNJW01000027.1:1348-4072 GCA_003488965.1 Lachnospiraceae bacterium
GTCAGCACATTTCAACCACTGGTCGTAATCAGTATCCCATAAATCAGTTGCAAGTTTTTCGCACAGAGTTTCGCCTGTAAATTGTTTGATATTTATTTCCTTACCGTCAATCCATCTCATATTCCTGCTCCTATAAATCCCGATTGAACAAAATCGCTGCGCGATGGTCTGTCAAGGCTGTGGCGCAGTATTTACTTTCACCCAATATAAAAAGCAGTGGAAAACCTTCCACAATACGGTATTGTTAAGTTACCACACAAAACAATCAGATACGGAGACTTCCACTGCCTATGAATACAATAGCATTTTTTGGTGTCTTCCGCAACGGGAATTATGATGCCAATGTCCCTCCTGATAGGTAGTTGTTACTATCAACACTGCTTATTTTAGGAGGTTTTATTATGTACGAAGATATTTTTGAATAAGTGCTACGTGACATATTGCTTCCCATGAGATGTAATTGGGCCACTAATTGTGCTTGCGAATAACCGGCTCTTTCCCGTAGAGACTTTAGATTTTCACCTATGCTTATATCTTGTAAAAACCTTTGCATAACATTACCCCTTTTGTCTGCGGCTTATCAGTCGCGTTTTATTAAATTTTAGCAAGTTGAAAAATCATAATTGCAACCATAAAGGCGCATAGAACTGTTATTTAAAAATATTTGGAACTATGCGGCTCATAATCCGAATAGGAAGAAAATGGAAAGACCAAAATGGATGCAGTCTGGCAACCGGTGCAATAGGCAGCTAGAGTCGACTGTTGAAATAAATGACGCACAAGAGAGCCGTTGTTGCTTTGGACTGCCCTTGATATTTTTACTCCCTTTTCGGAATTGTGTATCCATGGAAAGCAAACTTATAAATATACATTGTAAGCAACAGATATATATTTTATAATCAATTCTACGAATTGGGATTTGGGAGGGATGAAAGGAATAAATTATTTAAAGTTGACTTATATGGGGCTGGAAGGCATATTTATGCCTTTGAAAATTTCTGCAGGGAAGACAGAGATATTCCATTGGGGATGAAACAGTAAAAATATTCCTGAATGCAGACAGCCGGCTGGATGACATAAGCAGGGAACTAAAGGCATTTTTGAGCTATGTGGCCGGAAAGATGCCGGATGATGAGATATTGAAGAAAGTGCAGGAGAAGTTCCGGCTGTCATTAGGGGAAGCAAAGGAATATTTGTAGAAAAATGAATGATGAAAGAAGGGGCTGTCGGGAAATAGCGATTTTGCCTCTGATAAGTAAGAAGGAGACAGTCCCTTAGAAATATATCCCCGAAATGACCTTCCGCCTAGATGGACCGTGTCTGCCGTTTTAGGATGCCCGTCTCACTCTGTATGTTTGCATTGGATGGAGTCTTAATAATTGTCATCTGGTAAATTTACGGTCGAACATAAGGACAAAGGAACGTAGGATTTGTGGCTGGTTTAGAGCCGGTCTGCCGATGGGAGGAGTAGAAAGGGGCAAGGAATTCGCCCATAGGGTCAAGACTGAATCTGACATGGGATAAGGCTTTTTGAACTGTGGTGGATTAAGAGAAGCCACAGAATCAGAAACAAAGCGCTGATATTCAGCATGGGTTTGCCAGTGTTTTAACATGCGGGACATTTCCGAAAAAAGATTTTCTTTTACCGAAGGGCGAAGCCCCCAAATTTTGACGTATTTGTCAAGGATTTTTGGGAAATTTATTCAGAAAATATTTATTCAGAAAATGCATAAAAACATGAGGCGAACCGAAAAAAGAACAATGAAAAAGGAGCGGAAATGAACAAGAATTAGAATGTGATGAGTTAAAAGATAATATTTGTAATAACTGTAATGCCTGCGTTGATATATGTCCAGTAAATGCGTTGGAGCATTTAGAATTAGAGCAACAGGCGTGTTGGGATTATGCTTTTGGCGACAATAAAACAATACAAAGCTGGGTAATAAGTTGTCATAAATGCAGAGATATTTGCCCGTATAATTTGGGTACAGAAAATTCGTTTATAAAGAAGCAGCGCAATCAAAGCTTGTCCAACTAACAATTACCACAATTACAACAGAAAAATTGCACAGCGTTAAGAGCATATAGAAATTGGTTGTACTAGTGTCTTGTCCCGTTCACATTTCGCTAAATAGTTTGTCTTAATTTCCATCTGCTGCGTTGTTGCCGGTCAGTGATGCCACCGCATCGCCTCTCTCCGCCGCCTTGCAGACTGAAAATGCATCCTACGCCATTTAGCTGAAGGTGAACGAGACAAGACACTGGTTTTTATACAAAGTATATAATTATGGCGTGTAAATTTTATGAAAGGGTGCGCGAAAAGAAAGGAGGATTGAAATATGCCATTTACTGAAATATGTATTTATCAGGTCAAGCCGCAAAAAGTAGAGGAATTTGAAGCATTAATGCTTGAAGCGGAAAGTTTTTTGAAAAAACAGGAGGGGCTGCTTCTGCTTCGTTTGGTCAAAAGAGGATATCATATAGACATGGAACAGATTAGGGAAGGGCTTCCGCCCCTTAAAATCAACCGTATTGTAAAAAGTGTTAAGTATATGCTCTACTGGGAATTTGATACGAAAGAAAGCTATGGGGCGGCACAGAAAAATCTTTATAACAGCTATTGGAAGTCTATCGAAAAGTGCTTAATCGTTCCCCATGACAAATACTTAGGGGAGAGAGTGTTTTGATGGATTTATTCCTAGACAATTGCGAAACTGTCATTTT
>DNJW01000027.1:4387-4682 GCA_003488965.1 Lachnospiraceae bacterium
AGCAGACCCTTGATTACCGTCGGTTACCATGTGGATGAGCAATAAGAAGGTAAAAAAGCTTCCGGTTTAATGTACAGCCGTATCAAAGATTATTCCACAAGTATAATGACAGCTAAAGTTTTTTATGTTAGAGTACGATATAGAAAGAAGAAAAGCGGCTCCGAAGGAAATGGAGACGGGAAAGGAAAAGATATTTACAGCTATTCGGTTAGATTATTTATATCTGGAAAGTCTGAAAAACGCATCGTTTGCGAATGAATAGATTTTAGAGCCGCTTATCTTGTGTGGATGCACA
>DNJW01000027.1:4988-5189 GCA_003488965.1 Lachnospiraceae bacterium
CCGCTTATCTTGTGTGGATGCACATGATAGGCGGTATTTTGTTGGAGGAAAGAAAAACATGGATATGATTGAAATCAAAGGAAAAGTAAATACAGCCATCTGCTACGCAAAAGTTGTAGAGAACGAGGCGATAGAGCAAATTAGACGCATGTGTGATTATCCCATGACGGAAGGGGCGAGAATCCGCATTATGCCTGATGT
>DNJW01000027.1:5482-10055 GCA_003488965.1 Lachnospiraceae bacterium
GAGAATCCGCATTATGCCTGATGTGCATTCCGGAAAAGGCTGCACCATTGGAACTACAATGACAATTACCGATAAAGTTGTTCCGAATGTAGTGGGCGTTGATATCGGCTGCGGAATGTATACAGTAAATCTGGGCAGGGCGGATGTTGATTTTGAAAAGGTTGATGAGGCGNNCGGCACTTGGCTCATTGCTCGCGGGAATAAAAGCCGCAGATATGAACCGTTGTTTACATAGGAAGCAGGCATGAAGTGCTGTCTGTAGAATAAGCAGGAGTGGACAGTGTTTAGATGGATACTGCAGAAATGGGGATTAGAAAAATGGATTATATCGAGATCAAAGGAAAAGTGAATACGGCTGTCTGCTACGCAAAGGTGGTAGAGGAGGAAGCGATAGAGCAGATCAGGCGTATGTGTGATTATCCTATGACGGAGGGAGCCAGGATCCGCATCATGCCGGACGTACATTCCGGCAAAGGCTGTACGATCGGAACTACAATGACGATCACAGATAAGGCGGTCCCGAATGTAGTGGGAGTGGATATCGGATGCGGCATGTATACCGTTGCGCTTGGAAAAGCCGACATAGATTTTGAAAAGGTTGATGAGGCGGCGCATTTTATTCCTTCGGGAATGAATGTGTGGGAAGGGCGTCAGGAGCGTTTTGACCTGACGGGACTGGCTTGTTACAGAGAACTTAAGGACACAAAAAGACTGCAGAGGGCGCTTGGTACATTAGGCGGCGGCAATCATTTCATAGAAATAGATGAAGCAGGCGACGGCACTAAATATTTAGTAATTCATTCGGGCTCTAGAAATTTGGGCAAGCAAGTTGCCGAGCTTTATCAGAAACTGGCAATTAATCTGAACAGAGGATATGGCGAGTATCTTGAGAAGCGTGACGAGATTATCAGAACCTACAAGGAGCAGGGACGCAGGAAAGAAATACAAGAGGCGTTAAAGCAGCTCCATTGGCAGGTTTATGGGGCGGAGACAAGTATGCCGGAAGATTTATGTTTCTTATCGGGAAAATATCTTGAAGATTATCTTCATGATGTGGAACTGTGTCAGGTATTTGCCAGACGGAACAGAGAAAAAATGGCCGAGATTATTTTGGAAAGAGCAGGAATGGACGGAGGCGAGGCCTTTCATACGATTCATAATTATATTGATACAGATGAAATGATATTAAGAAAGGGCGCAATTGCAGCCCATAGCGGGGAGAAAGTGCTGATTCCAATAAATATGAGAGATGGGAGTGTATTGGCTGTAGGCAAGGGGAATCCCGAATGGAATTACTCTGCGCCTCACGGGGCAGGCCGGCTTATGTCCAGAACGAAAGCAAAAGCAAATCTCAGCATGGATGAATATAGGGAGACGATGAAGGGTATTTACACTACTTCAATTAATGAAAATACATTGGACGAGGCACCAATGGCATATAAGAGCCTGAAGGATATTATCGATGTAATCAGGGAATCGGTTGATATTATTGATGTTATGAAACCTATTTATAATTTTAAGGCTTCTGATTAAGGCAAAGGAGCATTTTTCTTTCGCCTGCAGAAGCAGAGATGGAGGAAGAAATGTGTACTATGCCTGTCATTGATATGGCAGCTGCCGGAAAAAATATTATAAGGCTGAGGGAGGCAGCAGGTCTGACGGTGAGAGAACTCTAGGACATTTTCGGATTTGCAACTCCGCAGGCTATTTACAAGTGGCAGCACGGAACTGCAATGCCGACTATAGATAATCTGGTTGTAGCTGTAGGAAATAAGAGCCGAAGGCTTCCGGTTCTTGTTGAATTTGCAGGAAAAGAAGTTGCGGGAGCCGAATTTGAAGATGGATATTAGAATATCAGGTTTTAGAAGGGTTGATGGAAAACAGATTGAATAGGGAAGCCGGAAGGAAACGGAAAAGCATCCTCCATGGCAATGAGGATGCTTTCCGCTTTGATTGGGTGAACAAATGCTGTATATATTTAGTCCGATGCAAGCGTAAACCGCTCCACTAATTCTTTTAAGCACATGGCTTCAGCAGAAAGCTGTTGGCTGGCGGCAGCGCTTTCCTCAGCAGTAGCGCTGTTGGTCTGGACAACAACAGATATCTGGTTGATTCCTTCGGAAATTTGTTCAACCTCCTCTGACTGCTCGTTGGATACTGCGGCGATATTGTCGATAGCTTCCGTCATAGCCTGAATACTGTTTACGACTTCTGTCAAAACCTCCGCCGTATTTTGGGCAATTTCCGTTCCGATATGTACGGCATCCGTAGAATTCCCAATGAGTTCCGAAGTATTTTTTGCAGCCTCAGCAGATTTGCTTGCCAGATTGCGGACTTCATCCGCCACAACGGCAAACCCTTTGCCTGCGCTGCCTGCTCTTGCTGCTTCTACGGCCGCATTCAGCGAAAGTATGCTGGTCTGGAAAGCGATATCATCTATTGTCTTTAGAATTTTTTCAATCTCTTCGGAACTTTCCCGGATCTTTTGCATGGCTTCCATCAGGCTCTGCATCTTCTGGTTGCAAAGAAGAACCTCATTGCCGGTCTGGTGGGTCTGCCCGCGGATATCCAGCGCTCCCTGAGCAGTATTTTTGACTTGTTCGGAAATGACGCTGACCCGTGACGCAAGCTCTTGTACCGAGCCGGCTTGTTCTGTCGTGCCCTGACCGAGCATCTGGGCGCTGGCAGATAATTGACTGCTGGCATTGGATACCTCTCCTGCAGAACGGTTGACCTGACGCAGGGAGATGCTTAGCTCCTCTTTCATATGGCGCATGGAGAGCAAGATATTCCGGAAGCTGCCGACATATACTTCTTCATGCTCGGTATGTACATCCAGATTCTGATTTGCCATTTCGTTAAGCAGATATCCGATATCATTGATAACGGTGCGTAATCCCTCAACCAAAGACTCGGTTGAACTGGCAAGCATACCGGTTTCATCCTTGCTGGTGATTTTAGGCATCGGCGTATCCAGGTCTCCTTCTACAAGCAGCCGCATACGGTCGGAACAAGCTTTCATCGGCTTACTGATCCGGAAAGCCAATATCAGGGCGATGATAACGGAAAGCAGCATAGAGATAATAATTACTATAATATTAATATTCATGGCATTGCGGGTAGAAGCCAAATAATTCAGCTGCGGTGCGGTCACCGCAATGCTCCAGCCGTCCGTATCCGCTATGGGCGCGTAGGCGGCAAACATTTTATTTTCCCCGTTTGTATAGCTGCCGAATCCGCTTTTCCCTTGACGCATTTCGGAATGGATGGCTGCAAGCTCCTCCAATGCCGGGTCGCTTTGTGCCTCCGCTTCTATATTTTGAACAGTAATTGTGTCAAGTGTAATATCGGCAATCGTATCGCCGGATTTATTAATCATGTAAGCTCTGCTGTTTTCCCCAATCTGAATAGCCGACACGATATCATTTAAAAAAGTTTCACGGGGAACAAAGTATACGACCCCTATAATGGCGGAGCCGTAATCTCCGTTCGCGTAGAGAGGCGCCGCAACCATAATGGACAATTCTCCGGTAATCTTGCTAATCAGCGGTTCCGATACAAAAATATTCCCTTGCATGGCCTGCTGCACATATTCACGGTCGGAATAATCCTTTCCGTCAAAAATACTGATACCGTCCAAACCAATGATATTTCCCCTTTGAAAACTGTGCATGGAAACCCGTCCGTTAATGATAGACCGTTTTTCATCCAATGATACATCCGGGTCGGATAACTGCGGGATACAGCCTACTTCCATGACTGCGTTCTTGTAAGCCATCAGTTCTTGCTGCACACGGTCTGCTGCCAGAACAGCTGTCTCGCTCATCATTTTTTCTACGGTGGACATAGTACTGTGATAATTGAGCGTGATACCGGAAGAACCGGATGCAACCAGACTTACCAGAACAGTTAAGATGAGGCATAAGGTAATTTTGGTTCGAATACTTTTCATTTCATTTTCCTCCTATTGTTTATATGAGTGAAATATAAGATATCGATTGCAAAATATCCTATTGTTGTGCTGATATTATTTTTATTATAAAAGCTTTGCTTTTCACTTGTCAACTATATTGCAATCATAATACAATGGTATGGCATTATGGCGTTACTGTTTACACGTTGCTTGCCGTCCGCGCAGCCAGAAAACAGTAACATTATGGCAAGGAGTGTACAGATAATAATGAGAAAAATTATATTTAAAATAATTTTAGGTATCATAGGTGCGGTGTTTATTACGGAAATAGGAGAAGATGCTGCAAACAGCCACATGGAAAATGAAGAGGAGATATTGTATTCTATAGAAGAGTATGGGATGTTGCAGGAACATAAACAGGAATTTTTGGAGGAAGAAACCGGAGAGGTATTCTATTATTTTGAAACGGAAAAGTTCTTTTTTCATGATGATTTTCCGAATGCTGTTTTAATCAATCAGACTTTACAGAGTATTTATGCTAAATATGAAGATAGCTATACGGAAGAAGCAGAAGCATATCAAGATGATGAAGAATCCTTAAAAACACCATATGAGTATTGGCATATGCTGTCTATTTGTAAACGGTAGATAGTGGGTACC
>DNJW01000008.1:0-202 GCA_003488965.1 Lachnospiraceae bacterium
TTCTCCTTTATGGCTTGAAAAAGCTCCGGCCACATTCTCCCATATGATGTACTTTGGGTATTCTCCATTTGTTTTTAACCTCATTTCCCTTATAATTCTTACCGCTTCCAGAAATAATTTTGATTTTTCCCCGCTTAACCCCGCCTGCTTTCCGGCAACGCTTAAATCTTGGCACGGACTTCCGAAACTGATAATATCCACC
>DNJW01000008.1:514-1190 GCA_003488965.1 Lachnospiraceae bacterium
CTTCCGAAACTGATAATATCCACCGCCGGGATTTTTGCCCCGTCTATTTCCGTAATATCTCCCAAATGCAGAACATCCGGAAAGTGTTTCTTTGCAATATCAATACAGTTCTTTTCAATCTCACTGGCCCATACGGTTTTTATTCCGTATCTGCTTGCGGCAAGTGGAAAACCCGCAATCCCATCAAACAAGCTTCCTAACGTCAATTTGCTTCAACCTCCATTTCCTCCACCGTGCCGCCTGCTGCCCTCATGCGCTCCACAGCTTTTTTATATGTTTCCGGCTCAATCTCCCCACCTATAAAGCTTCGCCCGGTATTGATGCAGGCAACGCCTGTACTTGCGCTTCCCATGCAGTTATCAAGCACCGTTTCCCCGGCGTTCGTATAGGTCAGAATGAAATATTCGCACATTGAAACGGGCTTTTGCGTCACATGAAAGCGTTTCGCTTGATCTCCGTTGCCAAATTTTTGTACTGATCGCGGGTAACGCTCTGTACTGTCATAGACTGTATGCCTGTCTTCTGCCCCATAGCATCCGTTTCCGGCTTCCCTCATATAATTCCTCACAGAATGTATTCTTTTATGCCCTGTGGTCTTCTGTGGGTTGTATGTCGGCAAATGCTTATAGAACACCTCAACATTTTCATGCGCCCGCATAGGCATTTTCTTGGCGTT
>DNJW01000008.1:1455-4568 GCA_003488965.1 Lachnospiraceae bacterium
CCGCATAGGCATTTTCTTGGCGTTCATATGCCCTTTTGCCTGCGTCTTTTCCCATATCCATTCATAGCGGTATAATTTTGGATTGCTCATAATCATCTGCGCCGTGAATGGCTGCATAGTAAACAGGACGATTGCACCATTATCTTTGATTATTCTTTCGTACTGCTCCCACAGCGCCGCCGGGTCAATGATCTTGTCCCATTTATTCTTTGTCCTTCCATACGGCAGATCACACAAAATCATGTCAACGCTTTTATCCGGAATATTCTGCATCCACCGCAGACAATCCCCTTGATATACCTGTATCATGCTTACCTGCCCCCTTTGTCCTCAAAACTTCCGTTCTCAACTACATTCCGCAGCAGTCTTTCCGATCTCTGCCCTAAATGAGAAACCATGAATTTATAATCTGGCTTACAGATATTTTTCTTCATAACTGTTACAAATTCCCATGCTGCCAGCAATTCCAGCGGGTTTGCCGTCTTTACTCCTGCCGCAAAATACTCCCGGTCTTCTTTGCTCATTTTTACCATTTCGTTTTCCTTTGTGGCTGCCTGCGCTCCGGATGCCCGAAGATATATTCAAACTCCGACACAATCCCATGATCTGTAAGAAACCTGTTTGAATACCAGTGGTTCCGTTCCGTGTCTTCGTATACGTCCACAAGCTTATTTCCTCTTTGAACCGTTCCGATCTGCCATACTCCCAGCCCCGCTTTTTCGTGCGCCGCCCGGTTTTCAATGCTGAAAGCATCTTTTAAGCAGGCTTCCAGTTCTTCTTTCGTGTAACTCATTTTTCATTTCCGCTTTCCAACTGCTGCCGTATGCGCTCCGCCACTTTCAGCACTTTTTCTGAATATTCACAGCTTGTCTTTCCGGTACTGAAATATTTTCTTTGTGCGCCTGTCGGTCCGCACTTATACGCCGTCAGCGCTTTTTCATAGCTTCCGCCGTACTTCACCAGCAATTCAGACATATACTTGATGCCTGCCCGGATATTCTGATACGGGTTTTGCAGATTATCCGTCTGCCGCTCTGCATGGTATTCCGGTATTACCTGCATATAACCGACTGCACCGCTTCCGCTTTCTGCATCCCATTTATAGCCGCTTTCAATCTCAATCATTGCAAGCACGGTTTCATAGTCCACGGAATAATCATTGCAAAGAATGTATGTATAAACCTGTACGATCTGCGGCAGCAGTCCGCCGTAAAACGCATAATCTTCCGGTATCTCATAATATACAAAGCCCTCTACATCTTCCCCGCCCCAGTCAGCAGACATTGTGTTATACGGGTATATGGTTCTGTATGGGTCTTCCGGCAGCAGGGCAGTTTCCTTCGTGTCCGTTTCCGGTTCCGCCGTCATGGTGCTTATTTCCAGTGAAGCTTCCGCTTTTTCCTCTGGTCTTGTTGCTGCTGAAATCATGCGGCAAATCCCTGTAATAAAAGCAATTACCAGAAGCGCCGTTGCCACCATAACCGCTTTCATTCGCTTAACTTCCCTTACTCTTTGTGCCTGCCTTATCGCTCTTTCTCTTCTTTCCATTGTGCTTCCCTTTCTGTGGTTTTCTCCACATCTTTAAGTAAATATGCCAGCCTGTTTCTTCGTAATATTCCGGCTTAATGTCTGCAATGTCATAATCCGGAAACTGCTTCTGAAAAAACTCTTTTCCAGCATCCGTTGACTTTGCCAGTTCCTCCACTTTTTTCTTGCTGTGCTTATGATCTGCCGGTGGCTGCTGCACTGGCCGTTCAAGGTTCCGGCTGCTGCTCCACCGCTTTTTCCCTTTCGGGTTTTTCAGAACATACTTGCATAGCGCTTCAATGCCGTTTTCATTGATCTGCAGGCGGTCAGCATTTACCCAGCCCATTTTCTTTACTGTATTTCCGTACTGGTCCCGGTCCTTCTCGTAGCGCTTCCAGTTTATCCGCTGGTCCGTCCACATCATTTCTACTTCATCCCGGTCAAGCCCACCGTTCATGATTATATGGTGATGCACACGGGTTATTTTTGTTTCATCATCCTTCTTGCATCCGTATTCCGTCACCAGAATATATTTAAGCGGCTCTATCCCCAGTTTTCCCCTGCGGTATGCTATACGCCGTAAATAGTTATCCACAATTCTTGCTGCTTCATCCACGGTATCGGGTAAGTGATCTGCGTCATATGTACAGGAAACGTGCAAATCTCCTATTCCGAAATTTCCATTTCCCAACTGCACCAGATAACGCTTGCTGTTTTTGTCGTTTAAGTCTTTCTGCTTTGGCTCTGTGACTTTCTTCCGCTTTCCCCTCTTTCCCTTTGTTGCCCTCTCTGCATTATCCGTTCTGGGTATAATGTCAACTTCCCGATAATTTCCGCAGTCAATCTTCTTTTCCCTGTAGAACATCCCTGCGTCCTTTCCCCATGCTGGCAGTAAAGGGCATTGTATACAGGGGGCGGCTTTCCTCCCTCCTATCACTCATTATTCCATGTACAGCTTATTGTTCTATATAATCTATATCGCATAGTATATATTCTAATAATCGTAGGAATGTTAATACCCCATACAAGCCCGCTTTGCAGGCTCAAAACCTGCATTTTTTCCGGCTTTTTCAGCCCTTTTGCTTGCGCTCCTGCCGTCAACATGGTATAATGATTATGTTTAATATTTACTTGTTGACGTGAAACCCTTGCCTATGTGTTCCCGCACTATGCAAGGGTTTCTTGCTGTCTTTATCCGAACAATTTTGCTACCGCTTCCCGTCCGGACATTCGTTTTATTACCTCCATTTTTGATGCATCAGAAATACCTTTTCCATCCGCACACTGGAACAGATCATAACCATTCCAGCAAAAGACAATTCCTGTTATGTAAACCTCTGCAAAATCGTCTATGAAATCCGGGTGACATTTCACAGTGCGTTTTACGGTTTTAAATTGCACATCAAATTCCCGGATTTCTCCATCTTCCAGTATTAGCCGTGTTCTGTCCCCTATTCTGATCGGCGTACCGTTCTTATCTAACAATCCTGTTTCCATTGCCTGTCCTCCATGAAGGGGCGTTGTCACGCCCCTTCCAGTGCTTCAGTCACCAGTTCCCAGTTTTCCAGAAGTAAAGCGGAACGCAG
>DNJW01000421.1:0-5490 GCA_003488965.1 Lachnospiraceae bacterium
TATCAAGCTTATTTTTCAATCTATACCCCGGTCCTTTTCCTTCTATGCATATCCGGCAATTGCCCGCCCGTTCGGCATACGCAGGCGGCCGGCTGTTACAAACGCTCTCCCAGCCTTAAATTCGGTACTGCATTCAAATCAAACCCATGCCGTGTCCCTTTCAAATATTCATAATATCCTGCCGTCCCTATCATTGCGGCATTATCCGTACATAGGGCAGGCGAAGGATGGTAAAAATGAATTTTATTTTTCCGGCATTCTTCCTCAAAAGCTGCCCGGAGCGAAGAATTGGAAGCTACGCCCCCTGCAATTGCAAATTTATCAAAGCCGTATTGTTTTACCGCATGAACGGAATGCTCTACCAGCACGTCAATTACTGCTTTCTGAAAGGATGCAGCCACATCCGCCGTATTTACTGCTTCCCCCTTCATCTCACAAGAATTCAGGTAATTCAGCACTGCCGATTTTAAACCGCTGAAACTGAAATCATATTCCGCCCCCACTACCTTTGCTCTCGGAAAATGAATCGCATCCTGATTCCCCTCTTTCGATACTTTATCGATTTTCGGTCCTCCCGGATAACCCAGACCGATGGCTCTGGCCACTTTGTCAAAAGCTTCTCCCGCCGCATCGTCCCGGGTGCGTCCGATAATCTCATATTCCCCATAATCTTTCACTACTACCAGATGGGAATGGCCGCCGGATACAACCAAACAGACAAAAGGCGGCTCCAAGTCTTTATTTTCAATAAAATTAGCGCTGATATGGCCTTCAATATGATGCACCCCTATTAAAGGCAGGCCCGTGGCAAAACTGATTGCCTTCGCAGCGGACACCCCTACCAGAAGCGCCCCTACCAGTCCGGGGCCGTAAGTAACTGCAACAGCCGTCATATCCCCGAATGATTTATCCGCCACTGCCAGCGCCTGCTCTATCACCTGATTAATTTTTTCAATATGTTTTCTGGAAGCAATCTCCGGCACAACCCCGCCATAAACCGTGTGAAGCGCAATCTGTGAATAAATCACATTGGACAGCACTTCCCTTCCATTGCGGACTACGGATGCCGCCGTCTCATCACAAGAACTTTCAATTGCCAATATCAATATATCTTCTTTTCTGTCCAGCATTTCCCATCCCTTTTCCTATGCCGTTTCTTCATGTTTGGCTAATCGACCAGCTGCCAGCCATAAATCTTCCAGCGCCCGTTTTCATCCTTTCTTAAAAGAAACTGCTCTACGGTATTCAGCATCTTCGTTTCCTGCCTAAGGTTAAAACTGCAGTATAATCTCGCCCAGTCATAGCCGTCTTCAGAATAATAGGACACTTCCGAACTGCTGGGCAAACCGAAACTGGACACCGTCATTCCGTTTCCGAGCATAGAAATAATTTCTATTTTTAACTCTTCCAGATATTCTTCTTCTGTCTGGTTGGCCGCCAGTTCATCGTCATAAAGCTTTCTTATCTGCATGGCAAGAGCTTCGGTTTCCTCTTCCGTATGTGTTTCATTATAAAAGCACTGGGTAATTTCGCAGTAATATTTTACCACTTCCTTCGGCGACGGAGGATAATTGGTTTCCAGATTCCGCATCAATACCTGCTGCGATTTTGTAATCGCTACATCATCATCGTTCTCCGTTCTGGTTTTATGGGAAATATAATAGTAAAAGCCCACCAGCATAGCTGCCAGAACACAGACAACCACAATCACCCTTACCGCACTGTTTCCTTCGTTTCCCTTTTTTTTCCCTTTTGCCATAATCTTAATCCTCTTCAAACATGAGATTCACACTCTTGCCGTCTTTTCCCGCTTCTGCACGGGGAAAAATCTTCTTCACATCCCGCATGAAATCCTCAGCCCGGACAAGAGAGGGGCTGTAATGAGTCAGCCACAGTCTGCCCACATCCGCCTTCTTGGCTAATTCTGCCGCCTCATAAAATGTCATATGCTTGTATTCTTTTGCCTTTTCTTTCTTTTCCGGTTCTCCGTACATCCCTTCGCAGATGAACAAATCGGCCCCTACTGCGTTTTTTACAATTCCCTCCGTGGGCCTTGTATCGGTACAGTAAGTTACCTTCAAACCCTTCCGCGCCTCTCCCAGCACCATATCCGGCGTGTAAAGTTTTCCCTCCAGCTCCACCGTTTCCCCTTTTTGAAGACGGTTCCAGTACCTTCGCTCTATGCCCAGTTTCTCTGCCTTATCCACCTGAAATTTCCCGGCGCGCTCCACTACTATGTTATACCCATAGCATACCACATTATGGTTCACACGAAAAGCTTCGATTCTAAAATCACCGAATGCAAACTGCTGCTCCGGCTCCGTAATTTCCACACATTTTATTTCAAAAGGAAGTTCCGGTGCAATCACCCTAAGCGCCGCCACTACCCTGGTCAGCCCTTTCGGACCCACTAAAAGAAGCGGTTCTGTCCGCTCTGCATTTCCCATTGTGAGAAGCATTCCGGGCAGTCCGCTGATATGGTCTGCATGATAGTGGGTAAAACAGATAATGTCAATCGGTTTGGGGCTCCATCCCTTTTCCTTCATGGCAATCTGCGTGCCTTCCCCGCAATCAATCAATATGCTTTTTCCGTTAATCCTCGCCATCAGGGAGGTAAGCCAGCGGTACGGCAACGGCATCATCCCCCCTGTTCCCAGCAAACAAATATCTAACATATCTCTCCTATCCTGACCGCCAGACCAGAACAGGAATCGCTCTGTCTTCATTTATCCGGCTTCACCGGCTATAGCAGTTCCAACGCTTCCCTGCACTGTACCGGCACCCTGAATCTGGCAATCATTTTATCATAACATTCTTCACACAAATCAAAACTGTGAATCTGTCCGTCTTTTTTACTGAAATAACCGAAAACTGCATCCGCTTCAAAGCAGCCTTCTTTTAAAATTCCGTTTTCTACCAATAAATGTTTTCCGCATCCGTTACAAATCACGGAAATCAGTTCGTTGCTGTTTTCATCCAGATATTTACGCATAGTCTCATCCTCCCAAGATGCACTAAATCTCACCGCTATATCTGTTATTATACATGAGCTCCGGCTGTAAAAACAGTGGTAATTGTTCCATCCGCTTCCTGCCTTTTCCACATAATCAGGGCATCCTCTCTGGGGTTTGCATAAAAACCTTTGCGCACCCCCTCCCCCGTAAAACCAAATTTTTCATACAAACGGATAGCCGGAAGATTACTGCACCTGACCTCCAAGGTAAAATCCGCTATTCCCAGCTTTTGTCCGTCCTCCAGCACACGCCTTAGCATGGCCGAGGCCACTCCCCTTCTCCGGTAATGTAAATCCACCGATACGTTCGTAATCTCTCCTTCTCCGGCCATATTCCGCAGCCCGCAGATTCCTGCTATGCTGCTTTTTTCTTTTTTTCCCGCCCTTTCCGCAGCCATTTCCCGATAAGGCTCCGTATGCTCCTCCTCTAATTCCTCTCTTATCTCTGCCACATAATAATAGGCGTAATCCAGACGCAGTGTTTCCAAAAACGAAGCCTCCGTCCATGGCTCGGCAAAATTTTCCGCTTCCAGAACCGCCGCCCGTCCCGCATCCTCTTCCTTCATCCTTCTTACAGTCAGCATAAGCCCTTTTCCTTCCGCTCCCGTTCCGCCTGGGATAAACGCAGATAAATCGGCACATGTCCGGCTGCCGGAACGGTTTTCCCCGACCGGTAATAAACACCTCCCAAAGCGGCAACCGATGCCGCCCGCTGTCTGTTCATATGTGCCGGGGCAAAACGATAAGGCACCTTCATCAGTTCCTGCAGTCTTTCTTTAAAAACCGGTACTCCGTCTCCTAAAAATATGACTTCATTCTCTAAATCATTCAAAATTTCCGCAATTTCTTCGATCGGAACGGCACACTGCTCTTTCACCGTCCGCAGCATATATCTGTCTTGCATTTTCTCAAATTCATAAACCCCTGTATACACCTGTCCTCTTCTGGCATCCATAATCGGGCATATATAACCTTGGAAACCATACATATTATAAGCCAGTCCTTCCAAAGTCGGCACCTCTACCAGAGGAATATTCAGTGCCTGCCCTAATCCCTTTGCTGTGGCAGAACCTATCCGGAGACCCGTAAAAGAGCCCGGGCCTGCTGCCAGAGCCACTGCATCCACTGCGGCCAAATCCAAATCAACCATCTTTTTTATTTCATCCATCATCGGAAGCAATGTCTGGGAATGTGTCTTTTTATACTGAATATTATATTCCGCTATCATCACATCATCTTCCATCAATGCTACGGAAGCCACCAGACCGGAACTGTCCAACGCTAATATCCTCATGCTTTACCTTTCCTCTTCTGACATATATGTTCATGCTTTTGCCGGCTTTTCTTCGATTGTTATCCTTCTATAATCCGGTCCTTTGCTTATATCTGTGTCAATCCTTATTTCCTTGTAATTCTCAGGCAAAATCTCCTCAATCAGATTCGCCCATTCCACAAAGCACACGCCGTTCCCGTAAAAATATTCCTCATAGCCTATTTCATCCATTTCCTCAATGCATCCGATGCGGTACACATCAAAATGGTAAAAAGGCATCCTTCCATCCTCATAAATCTGCAGGATAGTAAATGTAGGACTGTTTACCGCATCCTTCACTCCCAGGCCCTCTGCAACCCCTTGCGTAAATACTGTCTTGCCCGCTCCAAGATCCCCAATCAAAGTATAAACTTCGCCGGGAAGCGCGTTTTCCCCTATCTTCCGCCCCAGCTCATGGGTCTCCTGCGCACTAAAAGTTTCCGCCGTCATTTTTCCTTTCTCCTTTAACCCTTAATTTTTACCTTTGCCGGAGACATATGGGTGGAAATCATCTCGATTGCCCGGGGAACCAGTTCCCCTAAATCCTGCTTCGGAAAAATACAGGCATTTACCCGGGAAGTATACACTATCAGGCTTCTTTGGGTTGAAACGGCTTTATGCATATCCGCCCATTTCTGCATCTGCACTTCATCCCCTTGGGAAACCTCAATTCCGTCCTCTGTCAGCCTATAATGAAGCGGCTGCTTAAACGCAGGAGTATTCGCCATCTGCTGTCTGGATTTTATCAGCAGTGTCCAAGGCAGATATGCCAGTATCACCAGACCGGCAATAAGGAAAATAGCTCCTCCCTTTGAAAAAAAATAAACAATCATAAGCGCACCCACTATCGTTCCAATCAGACCGGAAGCACTGTAATAGGTGTGCCTGAGCATATAGTCGTATAAAATATTTGCTGTAATCCTGACATCGAATTCCAATTCCATGGGCGTTGCTCCTTGTTTCATTTCTTTCATTAATTAATAGTACACTGGTTATCCGATGATATTTTAGCACTCCAAAATGGGATACGTCAAGATGAGGACGGAAAATAGGAAACGTAACAGTCCGCCCGGCGGAAAGTATATTCCTCCGTCGCCACGCTTCCGCTCCAAAAAAAGCGTAGCGGTACTAGGTTCGTGAAGAACCAGAGATTTTAATCTCTTGC
>DNJW01000421.1:5799-5946 GCA_003488965.1 Lachnospiraceae bacterium
CCCTTGAGGAATATGCTTTCCGCCGGGCTGGTGTACTGGTGCAGACTAGATAGTTAAGCGTAACATCAGCGATTTCATGTACTCTGACAAAAAACTCATAAACTTCCCTGGTGCTAGTTTGTACGCCCCAAGGGGCGGGGAATGTAC
>DNJW01000290.1 GCA_003488965.1 Lachnospiraceae bacterium
TGCTATTATAAGGTATTCAAATCTGTTAGGGGGGGGGAATACCTTCCCAAACTTGAAAAATTAATAAACTCATGTTAGAATATGTAAAAAATTTTAAAAGAATATTCTATGTTGCAGGAGGCCATATGAAATTTCTTGTCAATAAAAAACTTGCTTCGCGTATCAGCATTATCACTACAGCAATTACTTTTATAGGTATGCTGCTGCTTTGGTTAATTGTATCCGGACGCGTTGCCTCTATGGTTAAAAACAATATTACCAACCAAATGATTGATGCCGTAGAATCCAGAGCTGCAATTATCAACGACTATGTAGCTTCCGCAGAAGAATACATGACAGCCTTTGCGCTTAGCAGCGAGGTCCGCGGGCTGCTTAAAGAACCGGAAAACCCCTCTCTGCTGCAAAAGGCACAGCAGTATACGGAAGATTTCGCAGCAGTCAAAGGTATTTTTGAGGGACTGTATATTGGCACTCCTGATACATATATCCTAACCCATACGTCCCAGAATGCCATCGGCATAACAACCCGGAGCGGCGAATCCCTAGACGAGTTCCGCAATACAATTCTGGCTGTTCCCCGGTTAACCAATCTGGGGATTATGAAATCTCCAGGGACAGGAAGTATGATTCTTTCCATGTACTATCCGCTTTTCGATAATCAGGAATGTATTGGTTATGTAGGCGCCGGAGTCTATGCCAGCCAGCTGATGGATGCACTTCTTAATTTAAATATTAAAGGACTGCCTCACAGCGAATATGTATTTTTAAATGTGGAAACCGGTATGTACCTATACCATCAGGACGAATCACTTCTCAATACAGCAACCACCGATACCGGTTATCAGAAAATCCTTCAAAAAATTAGAACAGAGGGAAGCACACAGGCAGGCACCTATTCTTATCGGGACGAAAACGGTATAAAACAGTTGGTCGTATATAAATATTTAAAGGACCGCAACTGGGTCTTCATGGTCCGCGATAATGCTGCAGAAGTTTATGGGGAAGTAACGGAAGTCCGCATTACAGTAGGTATTTTATGCGCAGCGGTAACCGTCCTTATTATTCTTATCACACTGATGATTCTGCATAGGGAAGGCAAAGAACTTATGGCTATGGAAAGTGCCATCCGCCGCCTAGGTAATCTGGAACTTGCCGCTGACCAGAAATTGGAGCCCTTTTATGGAAGAAAAGACGAAATCGGCATGATAGCACAGACAATCCATCATCTTTGTGACTGTCTCCGGAAAACAATTGAAGATATCGGCCGCATATTGGGCGAAATGGCAAATGGCAATATTGCTGTAGATGTTACCATGAACGAGTCTTATTATATTGGAGATTTCAAAGTCCTGGCTGAAAGCCTGAAAAGTATCCGCAGCCATCTTACAGAGGTTATGTGTCATATTTCAGACATTGCCAGCCAAGTGGACAGCAGCGCCAACCATGTATCCGCAGACGCCCAGGCATTGTCCCAGGGAACTATACAGCAGAAAGACTCCATCAACCGCCTTGTTTCTAATATTACAGACATTACTGCGCAAATCCAAAGCAGTACCATCCGCTGCCAGAATGCCAGCGAATTAGTTGAAAAAGCTACAGGTTATGCGGCGGAGGCTGATACCAAAATGGAACAGCTGATTACCGCCACCAGAAATATCGACCGGTCTTCAGCCCAGATTGTAAGCATTACAAAAACAATTGAAGATATTGCTTTTCGGACAAATATTCTGGCGCTGAACGCTTCCATCGAAGCTGCACGGGCCGGTGAAGCCGGAAAAGGCTTTGCAGTGGTAGCAAATGAAGTTGACAAACTTGCATCTAAATCCGCCGAAGCTGCAGGAACTACAAGTGTTTTAATCAGCCATTCAATAGACGATGTGAAAACAGGAACAGAGTCTACCAACCTTGCCATTTCCGCTATGCAGATTATTAACGAATGTATCCAGTCCATCAAAACCCTTATGGACGAAATTGCACTTGCCAGCAGCCAGCAGGCAGAAATGATTGTTTCAGTGGAAAACAGCATCAAAGAAGTCTCCAAGGTTATCCAGACAAACTCTGATGCCGCCAAAGAAAGCGCATCCGTTTCTAATGAATTATCCATTCAGGCAAAGACACTGAATCAACTGATTGGGCAATTCCGCATTAGATAAACCAACATTATTCTTAAGCCAAGCGGAGAAAGACTTGCAATGCCAGTCTTAGAGCTTCTAATTGCCGAAAGCAATTAGAAATTCCCAAGTTTGTGTCTGCGCTGCATCCACAAACTTGAAATGCGCAATAAAGCAGCGCAGAAATGAGGAAGAACTATGACTGTAAATGAAAAAGCACTGTCACTGCACAAGCAATGGAACGGCAAGCTGGAAACCGTATCAAAAGCCCCTGTAACATCCAGGGAGGATCTTTCCTATGCCTATACTCCGGGCGTTGCCGAACCTTGCAAAAGGATTGCCGAAAATAAAGAAGAAGCATACACTTATACCATGAAAGCGAACACGGTAGCCGTTGTTTCCGACGGAAGCGCCGTTCTCGGGCTGGGCAATATCGGTCCCTATGCCGCTATGCCGGTAATGGAAGGCAAAGCCGTCCTTTTTAAGGAATTCGGCGGGGTCAATGCGGTACCTATCTGTCTGGATACCCAGGATACGGAAGAAATCATTAAAACCGTTACTTACCTTGCTCCCGGTTTCGGCGGCATTAATCTGGAGGATATCAGCGCCCCCCGCTGCTTTGAAATCGAAGAACGTCTGAAAGAAAAACTGGATATTCCCGTATTCCATGATGACCAGCACGGAACTGCCATCGTTGTTCTGGCGGGTATTATCAATGCCTTAAAAGTAACGGGAAAAGAAAAAGAGAATTGCCGGGTCGTTGTAAACGGTGCCGGAAGCGCAGGAGTCGCCATTACAAAACTGCTTCTTACTTACGGTTTCCATAATATTATTATGTGCGACAAATCCGGCATCATTTCAAGACAGACCGAAGGCTTGAACTGGATGCAGGAAAAAATGGCGGCGCTTACCAATCCGGGAAACGAAACCGGCTCTCTTGCCGATGCCATAAAAAATGCCGATATTTTCATCGGAGTATCCGCGCCGGGAATTGTCACAAAGGAAATGGCCGCTTCCATGAATAAGGATGCCATTCTCTTTGCCATGGCAAATCCGGTTCCTGAAATCATGCCCGCTCTTGCCAAGGAAGCCGGCGTCAGAATCGTGGGCACAGGCCGCAGCGATTTTCCGAACCAGATTAATAATGTGGTTGCTTTCCCCGGTATTTTCAAAGGCGCCTTGGAAGGACGCGCCCCGCAGATTACGGAAGAAATGAAACTGGCTGCCGCCAATGCCATCGCCAGTCTTGTACCCGATGAGGAACTGGATGAAAACAACATTATGCCGGAAGCCTTTAATCCCAAAGTGGTGGATGCGGTAGCCGAAGCAGTAAAAACCCATATTGTACGTCAGGTGCCGGAATGAACCAGACACACAGCCGTCTTTTGCCGGAAAACTGGCACGGAAAACGTTATTATTCCTTAGATGCCTATTTAAAAAATACCTATGGGAAAAAACTGAAAAAAATTGCCATCCGTGCCGGGTTTACCTGTCCGAACAGGGACGGCACCCTGGATACCCGGGGATGTATTTTTTGCAGCGAAGGAGGCAGCGGCGATTTTGCCGTTCCTTATGCCGCTATCGAAACCAGCGAGCCTTATATCGCTTATTTCCAGGCCTATACCTGTACTTATGCGCCGGTTCCTTATTTGAACCGGCTCTACCGGGATGCTTTGGAAAATCCTCTGGTTGCCGGCATTTCCATCGCCACCCGGCCGGACTGCCTGCCGCCGGAGGTTCTTTCCCTTTTATCCGTGTGCAAAAACGACTATCCCAATAAATTTATATGGATGGAGCTTGGACTTCAGACCATTCATGAAAAAACCGCATGCTACATCAGGAGAGGCTATTCTTTAGAGTGTTTTGGCGGTGCGGTCAGGCAGCTGCACAGCCTGCAGATACCGGTCATCGTCCATATTATCCTCGGACTCCCCGGAGAAAACAGCGCCATGGCACTGCAGACTGTCGAATATCTCAACAAGCTTCCTATAGACGGCATAAAGCTCCAGCTGCTTCATATATTAAAAGGTACCGATTTGGCGGACGATTACAGCCGCGGACTGTTTCCTGCCCTGTCTATGGATGAATATCTGGAACTTTTAATCGGCTGCATCTGCCATCTGTCGCCGGATACGGTGATTCACCGGGTCACGGGTGACGGTCCTAAGGAACTGCTGATTGCCCCTTTATGGAGCCGTAACAAAAAGAATGTTTTGAACAGCCTGCACCGGCGTATGAAGCTGGAGGATGCCTATCAGGGAAAATATTGGAAAGGAAACATGCCCTATGACCCAGGAACCGCTTACTCTTTATAAACTAATCATTCTTTATATGCTGAACCGGGTAGATTTTCCCCTGACCAGCGCACAAGTAGGGGATTTTATCCTGGATAAGGGATACACCACCTTTCTCACTTTGCAGCAGGCCATTTTTGAACTTACCGATGCCGGCCTGATTGCGGCCCATTCTGTGGGCAACCGGACACATCTGATAATTACCGCAGAAGGAAAAAATACCCTTTCTTTTTTTGAAAACCGCATCAGCGATGTGATTAAACAAGAAATCAGCAGCTATTTAAAAGAAAAAGAAATGCATCTGCGAGAGGAAGTTTCCGTTACCTCGGAATACTACAAATCCACTGCTGGCGAATACGATGCCCGTCTCATTGCAAAAGAAAAAAACGTGACATTGGTTGATATCACGCTTTCCGTTCCTACCGAAGAATCCGCTGCAGCCATCTGCGATAACTGGCAGCGGAAAAATCAGGAAATCTATCAGTTTCTTGTAGAACAGTTATTTTAATGGTTCTTTGCAATCTGGCTCCAGTCGGAAATACCGATTATATTTTTGGCAAATCCAATATAATTTTCCCCCTGGTCCGTATCCATATTTTTATACACATTGTATGCATATTTATGGGAGCCGTCCATACGGTTAAGCCCCATCGCCAGCCCCTGGGCTATTTCCTCCGCCGCATCTGTCTGTCTGGAAAATAAGATGGAATCAATATGCGGGTTTGCCTCCGCCGACTTATAGGCATATGCAATGGCAGCTGCCTGTACTTCTTCGCCCTTTAACGATGTATATCCCAGCTCGCTTAATATAATGGAGCGCACTTCCCCATCTTCTGTCAGGAACTGTTCCTGCTGCATATAATCCGTTACCACATGAATATTCGCCATAGTAACCATAGGAGTATCCGGCGAATCTTTCACGTATTTGGAAGAATTCCATATGTAAGGCGTTGTCAGCGGCACATTGTAGGGATGAATGGCAAGCCCCCATCCGATATCCCCCTCTCCCTTTATCTGCCGGTTAAATTCATCCAGAATATCTTTTGCATCGTAATCCTGCGTAGAGGGATTATCCCTGTTCCATTGCTGGTCCAAAGAGATATATACATTGCAGGACTTATTCGTGCTTTTAATGGCATTGTAAAATATCCGGAATGCCTCGGCATATTCCCTCACATAAGTCTCCAGGTCCACATATTCCATATAATTCCATTCTTTCCTTGCATTGATTTCATTGCCGATTACCCAGTTGGTGACAAGCCCTCTCCCGCTTTTGGAACTGGAATACCGCTCCGCCAAAAAAGACCCTATGGCTGCCAGGCATTCCGCGCCCGCTTCATCGTCCGCATTGAACGCATAATAAGGCGCCCTTCCTATACCGCCCCGTGCCATGGGATGAATGGTCTGCGGATAAGCGGAAGACACATCATTTAAAATAATGGCCGTCACTTCAATCCCTTTGGCCGACAAGGTACCGAATACCAGGTCATACTCGGACATCACCTGCCCGTTAAAGGCATAGGTTTTACCGTTATAGCTATAGTGGATGGTAGGATGAATACCGCTGGTGGTCTGCCCCAGTATTCTCGATACCGGAATATTATATGCCGCATGCTTTACCCCTAAATCATCCAGCTCCGAAGTCCGCAGTTTATTTGGGTCCACCAAAAGCCCCTTTTTCGTGGATGCTTTTTTCACCTCGGATGCATACTTGGCTGTTTCCTCCAGATTCATAATATAACAGGAATTGCTGACCATGACATATTCATCGTCTTTTTTTACCGCCATTACAAATTTATCAAAAACCGTATTTCCTATCCCGGCAGCATTCTTTTCCACCTGAAACCTCACCTCTTCCCCCTTGTATTCCTGTTTCAGGCAGATGCTGTCCTCTTCCAGTTCTTTTTCATGGGATTTCAGGGCAAAAAGATAATAAAACTTATCATCGCTGACAGGGATTCCCTCCGCCGAAGCTTCTATTATGATTTTTCCCCTTCTCCCGTCTATTTTGCAGGAATGAATATGGGCAAATTCTTCCGTATTTTCCTCCGTCAGTTCCACCAGAGGCGGACGTCTGTTCATAGCTTCGGTCACACTCCGGACGGAATCTGCCGCAAAGCCCAGTATCCTGCTTCCCTGTTCCTCTGCCGCCTTCTTCGCAGCCTCCCGTTCCTCCTCTTCTTTTTCCCTGTCTTTCTCTTCTCTTTCTATACGGGCCGCTTCCATAACAGCCGTCTCTCTGTTCTGAAAAATTTTTGCTGCAATCCCGCCTGCAAGAATCGCCAGAATACCTGCTCCTATAGCAAAAAGCCATATTTTATCCTTCTTCTTTATGCTCATTTAGCTCCGCCTCTTTTTTTATTTTCGCCATGTGTTCCCTAATCTTCGCCTCATACCCGTTGCCCGACGGCTTATAAAATTCTTTTCCGTTTAATTCATAAGGAAGATACTGCTGCTTCACATAATGATTGGGATAATCATGGGCATATTTATATCCTATCCCATACCCTAACTTTGCCGCCCCCTTATAATGGGCATCCTGCAAATGAACCGGAACCGGGAGATTCCCTGTTTTGGCTACCGTATCCGCTGCCTTTCCGATGGCCTCCACCGCCGCATTGCTCTTCGGCGCACATGCTACATAGACCGCCGCCTGGGCAAGAATAATCTGGGCTTCCGGCATTCCTATCCGTTCCGCCGCAAGAGAGGCGCTGACCGCCACCTGAATGGCGTCAGGGTCCGCATTCCCCACATCCTCCGATGCGCATATCATAATCCTTCTTGCAATAAAGGTTACGCTTTCCCCGGCAGCCAGCATCCTTGCCAGATAATAAACCGCCGCATCCGGGTCCGAGCCCCTCATGCTTTTAATAAATGCCGATATGGTATCATAATGGCTGTCCCCGGCTTTATCGTAACGCAGCACACGTTTTTGGATACACTCCTGTGCCACCTCTGCCGTAACATGTATCTTGCCGTCTTTGCTTCTCTGTGTGGTCATAATCCCCAGTTCTACCGCATTCAATGCATGTCTTGCATCCCCGCCGGAAAGGTCCGCCAGAAAATCCAGCGCATCCTCGTCAATTTCCGCCTCGTAGGCTCCCATCCCCCTTTCCGTATCATAAACCGCCCGTTTCAGCAAAACCTTAATATCCTCCATGGATAAAGGCTTTAGTTCAAAAACAATAGACCGGGAAATCAATGCGCCGTTTACCTCAAAATAAGGATTTTCCGTAGTTGCCCCAATCAATATTACCGTACCGTCTTCCACAAAAGGAAGCAGATAGTCCTGCTGCCCTTTATTAAACCGGTGGATTTCGTCAATAAAAAGGATGGTCTTTTTGCCGTACATCCCCTGCATGTCCTTCGCCTTTGCCACCACTTCCTCCATATCCTTTTTTCCGGCAGAGGTGGCATTAATCTGGGTAAATTCCGCGCTGGTCGTATTGGCAATCACCTTTGCCAAAGTGGTCTTCCCTGTTCCCGGTGGTCCGTAAAAAATAATGGAACTTAGTTTGTCCGCTTTGATTGCCCTATAGAGCAGCTTGTCCTTTCCTATGATATGCTGCTGCCCCACCACCTCATCCAAAGTCTTTGGACGCAGCCTTGCCGCAAGGGGAGACTCCTTTTCCATATTGGTATTTCTCATATATTCAAACAAATCCATAATCCGCTCCTATTTCCGGGACATCCCCGAAATCTCTTATCATTTATGCCGCTCTTAGATATTAACATAGATTCAAGGCATGAGACAACTGATTATAGAAGAAAATTGCGGTTGTAAATCATGGCAGTAAAAAAGTGGCTTCGCCACTTCATGAAGAACCTGCGGTTCTTCGTCAATTTATGTCCTTCT
>DNJW01000152.1 GCA_003488965.1 Lachnospiraceae bacterium
GATGAGATTCATTCCTCACCGCTGCATTTGCGCAATTTACATTGACATTTAGTTAAATATCAAATAAAATAAAATGAAATTAACTTAAATTAATTTGTTCGGAAAGGTATTACAAAAATGAAAAAAATAGCTGCGATACGGAAGTTGACAGACAATCCTCATCTGAATCTCTATCATCTGGATGCGAGGGACCGGAAAGGAGAACCCTTTGATTATTATTTTGCATCCAGAAATCCTAAAGAACGGCTAAAGCTTATGACGAAGAGCATGGAGCCGGAAGGTATTGTCATTTATGCATTGACAGAGGAAAAAAATCCCAGGCTGGTATTGATTAAGGAATACCGCTATCCGTTGGATGAAGAAATTTACGCTCTTCCTGCCGGACTGGTAGATAAGGGGGAAACACCGGGTATGGCGGCAGTCCGGGAGATGAAAGAAGAAACCGGTTATGGATTTCGGGAATATACGGGAGGGGATGCATGTTTCCGGAGACCTTTTTTTATGGGACCCGGCCTTACGGACGAAGCCAGCTGTGCGGTGTATGGGACGGTGAGCTTGGAAAGGGAACTGCCGGAATGTGAGGAAACGGAAGATATCCAGGTGGTGCTGGCGGATAAAAGAAGGGTGCGCCAGATACTGACGGAGGAAAAGGTTTCGCTCCGGGGGGCATATTTGATGATGCAGTTTCTTTCCATGAGCGGGGAGAAGCCCTTTGCGTTTTTGGAATAACAGGCAGGATTATCCATGCTGCAGGAAAGTGGTATGGAGATTAGGAAGAAGTGATGAATCAGGAGGAAAAGGGAAATGGGAATCAGCTATATAGAAAAGAAAAAAATTTTCCAGATGGATACAGAAAATACGACATATTTGATCGGGCTGTCGCCGGAAGGATATGTGGGACATATTTATTATGGGAGGAGGCTGAAAGGGGAAGGAAGCAATTATCTGCTGAGAATGAACGAAGCACCCTATACGCCTTCTGTCAATCAACGGGAAAAATCGTCGTTTCTGGACTTTTTTCCAACCGAATATCCAACGGGAGGAATTGGGGATTACAGGGAAAGCTGTCTGGATGTAAGGAATGAGAGGGGGAGCATTGGAAGCGAGCTGTTTTTTAAATCGTATCATATCAGAAAAGGCAAGGATGGGCTGGAAGGACTGCCCGCGTCTTTTGGCAGTGAGAAAGATGTGGAAACGTTGGAGATTCTGTGTGAGGATAGTATTTTAGGGCTTGCAGTGACTTTGTCTTATTCTGCATTTGAGAAATGCGACATCATTACGAGAAGCGTGAAGGTAAAGAACATAGGAGAACAGCATCTGAAGCTGGAGAAGGTATACAGCGCTTGTCTGGATATGGATAATAAGGAATTTGAAATGCTGACTTTGGCGGGAAGCTGGGCCAGGGAACGGTGTATTCAGAGAGGGAAAATACGTTTCGGAAAGCAGCTGGTATCTTCTGTAAAGGGAGAATCCAGCCATCAGGAGCATCCGTTTATGGCGCTGGTGACGGAGGGCACCGCTCAGGAGACAGGGGAAGTATACGCCATGAATTTTATCTATTCAGGCAATTTCATTGCGCAGACGGAGATGTCCCAGTTTGGAAATATCAGGATGGTGATGGGGATTCATTCCGATTATTTTTGCTGGAATTTAAGGCCGGGGGAAACGTTTCAGGCCCCGGAGGCAGTGCTTGCCTATTCGGCAGAAGGGCTTGGACGCATGACCCGCAATTTCCACGATTTTTACCGGGAGCATTTAATCCGCAGCCCCTATAAATACGGTAAAAGACCGGTGTTAATTAATAACTGGGAGGCAACCTATTTTGATTTTGATTCGGAAAAGCTTTTGGGCATTGCAAGAGAGGCGAAAAAGGCTGGAATTGAAATGCTGGTCATGGATGACGGCTGGTTTGGAAAGAGAAATTTTGACGACAGTTCTTTGGGGGACTGGACGGTAAATGAAGAAAAAATAACTTCGGGTCTTCCGGACCTGGTAGAGAAAGTGAATAAAATCGGGCTCAAATTCGGTATTTGGTTTGAACCGGAAATGATATCGCCGGATTCGGAACTTTACAGAAAACATCCGGACTGGGCGATTCAGATTGCGGGAAGATGTCCTTCCCAGAGCAGGGCTCAGTATGTTCTGGATTTGTCCAGGCCTGAGGCGGCGGATTATGCCTACCGCTGTGTGGCGGATATTCTGAACAGTGCGCCGATTGCTTATGTGAAATGGGATATGAACCGCCAGCTTTGCGATATCGGCAGCAGTTATCTGGATAAAGAAAGCCAGGGGGAACTGCTCCACCGGTATATGCTGGGGGTATACCGGATGCAGGAGCGTCTGGTGCAGGAATTCCCTGACCTTCTGCTGGAAAACTGTTCCGGGGGAGGAGCCAGATTTGACCCGGGAATGCTTTATTACAGCCCGCAGATATGGTGTTCCGATGACGTAGATGCTCTGGAACGGCTTAAGATTCAAGAAGGAACGGCATTAATTTATCCTTTGTCCTCCATAGGCGCCCATGTGGGAGATTGCCCGAACCATATTGTAGGGAGAAATACGCCTTTTGAAACCAGAGGGCATGTGGCTTTGGCGGGGACCTTTGGGTATGAACTGGATATTACGAAAATAGGGGAAGAAGAGCGCGGACAGATTCCCGGACAAGTGGAGATATATCATAAATACCAGGAACTGGTGCAGAAGGGAGATTATTACCGGCTGGCATCCTGGTCCATGGAAAAGCCCTATGACTGCTGGGAAGTGGCGGCCAAGGATGCATCCTGTGCATTGGTGACGTATATCCAGGTGCTGGCACAGCCCAATATGCATAGCAGGGTAATTTATTTGCGGGGGCTGGAAGATGGCGGGCAGTATAGGCTGGAAGGAACAGAAGAGGTTTATTCAGGAGAAGAATTGATGAAATGCGGTTATCTTATTCCTTCGGAGAAAGGGGATTTCAGAAGCTGGCTGTATTGCTTTATAAGATGTGATTAATTTAGGCAATTGCGAAAATTTAGGCTGTGAGAATGTTCTGACAATATATTCCCTGAAAATTCCAAAGTGCCAAGCATTCCGCCAGGCCCATAAGGCAAAACATTCGGATAAAGGTCCTCATGTTTTATGGTCTTGGCTCCATGGCACAAAAGGAATTTTCATGAAATATATTGTCAGAATATTCAGCAAGTTTATTGGTTTTGCAATTGGCTGATGTGATTAATTGACAGTAAGGAGAGGGGCGCTTATGAGGAAAGTAAGACTGGCAGATATTGCCGAGGCAGTGGGGGTCAGCACGGTAACTGTGCATAATGCGTTGAACGGGCAAAAAGGGGTAAGCGGAAGCTTAAGGGAACAGATTCAGAAAGTGGCAGAGGAAATGGGGTATGAAAGTCCGGGAAAGGGGAAGGACCTTGGGGACGGAGAAGCGGATTTTCAGCGGATTGGCGTTTTGATTGCAGAAAAATATCTGGGAAACCATACGGCATATTATTGGAAAATTTATCAGGAGCTGGCTTTGGCGGCAACGGAGAAACAGTGCTTTACGATTGTAGAGACGCTGAAGACAGACGAGAGGGTCAGGATATGGGAAATGCCCCAGATGATTTTACAGAATAAAGTGGAAGGAATTATTATTATCGGGGAAATTGATAAGCAGTATATCCGGAAATTGAAGGAAGCGGTTTCCATACCTATTGTTTTTCTGGATTTTTATGACAGCGAGTTTGCCCAGGATGCGGTGATTGTAGATAATTTTTACGGGATGTATCAGATGACGGAAATTCTTTTCAATCATGGTCTGGAAGATATCGGCTTCATAGGTTCTATTCATGCAACAAACAATATTATGGACCGTTACTGCGGATATATGAAATCAATGATGGAGCATAGAAAAAATATCCATCCTGAGTGGGTGATTGAAGACAGGGATGAGACAGGGTTTGTGAAATTTGAACTGCCCAAACGCCTTCCGAAAGCATTTGTCTGCAATTGCGATTTGGTGGCAGGCATGCTGGTGAATAAACTGGACGCAAAGGGCCTGAAGGTGCCGGATGATATTTCCGTGGTAGGGTTTGATAATTTTCTTTATCCGGGATATGCGGATATAAAAATCACTACTTATGAAGTAAATATTAAAGCTATGGTAAAGGTGGCGATTAAAAAACTGATTAAGCAGTTCCGCAATCCGAATGCAGGCGGCGGACCTGAAATTATCTGCGGTCAGGTTATTATGAAAAACAGTGTCAGAAGAGTCTGACGGACAGACGGTACCGTCAAGAAATGTTGTAAGTGACAAGGCTTCACGTTGTTTGGAACAGCGGTGGAGTCTTTTTTTGTTGCAAAATTATTTAATACTTTTTGAAAAAATGCAAGTTGATTAATTAAATAAATTAAATTGAAAAATAATTTAATTA
>DNJW01000223.1 GCA_003488965.1 Lachnospiraceae bacterium
AATATACAAGCTGCACAATGACAAGTGTAGAATCACTGTGTTTCCTAAGTATGAAATATAGTAGAAGGGAGAGGGAGAAATGGATGGGAAGGCGGTTTGGCGTATGGTTTTGCCGGAAGAGGGGTATAGGGAGAGGATGAAGGGGGTTGTTGAACCTTATCTGGCGGAAAGGAAGACGGAGGGTTATTGTGAGCGCGAGGCGGGAAAGCGTATTTTTTATATCCGGTGTCTGGCTGACTGTCCGCGGGGGATAGCTGTTATTTCCCATGGATATACAGAGACGGCAGAGAAGCATCTGGAGAATATTTATTATTTTCTTCAAGGGGGATACCATGTTTTTATGCCGGAGCACTGCGGGCATGGGCGCAGCTACCGGTTGTGCAGCGATAAGGGGGACTTGTCGCTGGTACATGTGGATGATTACAGGAGATATATGGAGGATTTGCTGTTTGTAAGCCGGATGGCATCGCGGGAATTTCCGGGGCTGCCCATCCTTTTATATGGACATTCGATGGGCGGGGGAATTGCGGCGGCGGCAGCGGCACGGGAACCGGAACTGTTTTCTAAACTGGTGCTTTCTTCTCCTATGATTCGTCCAAACAGCGCTCCTATATCTTGGTTTTTGGCTTGTCTGACGGCAAAAGCATTTTGCATGGCAGGAAAAGAGGAACAGTATCTGATGGGGAATCATGCGTATGACGGATTGGAGCAGTTTTCCAAAAGTGCGGCCGTTTCAAAGGCGCGGTTTGATTATTATCAGGAAAAACGCAAGAGGGAGCCTTTGTTTCAGATGAGTGCGGCATCCTATGGATGGCTTTGGCAGACGGCAAGGCTGGATCGTTATCTGCAAAGGAAGGCATGGCGCCGGATGGTTTGTCCCGTGCTGGTTTTCCAGGCGGAGGACGAGGCTTATGTTTCTAAGAAGGAACAGGAGCGGTTTGTAAGAAAACTGAGCAGGAGAAGGCCTGGAAATGCAAGGCTTATCAGGGTATATGGGGCAAAACATGAAATATTTAATTCGGGAACGGAGATATTGAAGCGCTATTGGCAAAAAATTTTACTGTATTGAAAATGTACCTTCCCGGTGATATGATAATATACGTTTGAGAAAAAGACAGGGAACGGAGAATGCGGGGATTTATGAAACGGCTTCAGGAATACAGTCATACGATTTATGCCAGTTATGTCGGTTATATTACGCAGGCGATTGTAAATAATTTTGCACCATTGTTATTTCTTACTTTTGCAAAGGATTATCATCTGACATTGGATAAAATAACTTTGATTACGACGGTTAATTTTGCGGTTCAGCTTCTGGTGGATTTGCTTTCTGCAAAGGTGATTGACAGAATCGGGTATCGGGTTTCCATAGTGGCGGCTCATATTTTTGCGTCGGCAGGGCTGTTGGGAATGGCATTTTTTCCAAAAGTGCTGCCCGATGAATATATAGGTCTGCTGGCTGCAGTGATATTGTATGCAGTGGGAGGAGGAATTATAGAGGTTTTAATCAGCCCGATTGTAGAGGCCTGCCCGACTAAGAAAAAGGAAGCGGCCATGAGTCTGCTGCATTCCTTTTATTGCTGGGGGCATGTGGGCGTAGTACTTATTTCTACCGCATTTTTTGCATGCTCCGGTGTGGAAAATTGGAGAATACTGGCGGTTTTGTGGGCGGTTGTGCCGTTTTTGAACAGTATTTATTTTCTGATGGTTCCTCTTTATCCGGTTGCGGCAAAGGGGGAGGAATTGTCTTTAAAAGGCCTGTTTGGCAAGAAGGTATTCTGGCTGTTAATGGTGATTATGGTTTGTGCGGGAGCATCCGAACAGGCGATGAGCCAGTGGGCATCTTCTTTTGCAGAATCCGCATTGAATGTATCGAAAACGGCCGGGGATTTGGCGGGGCCGTGTACCTTTGCACTGCTGATGGGTACGTCGAGGGCTGTTTACGGAAAATACAGCGATAAAATTCCTTTAAAGAAAATGATGACAGGAAGCGCAGTGCTTTGTATTATCTGCTATCTGGTTGCCGTATTCGCAAAAAGCCCGGTGCTGGGGCTGGCAGGCTGTGCTGTATGCGGTTTTTCAGTAGGGATTTTCTGGCCGGGCACTTTCAGTATGGCTGCGCTGCATCTGCCGGGAGCGGGAACGGCGATGTATGCTTTCATGGCGCTGGCCGGAGATATCGGATGTTCATCCGGACCGACCGTAGTGGGAATGGTGGCAAATGCAAACGGGGATAACCTGAAAACAGGGCTGTTTGCTGCTATGGTATTTCCGGCAGTGATTCTGGCAGGAATCAGGATGCTGAAAAAAAGGTGATTTTCCGGTTGCCATATAGAGTTTGCTGTGCTACAATATCTCTCGGCGGCATACAGATGTACGCAAAGGAAAAACACTTCCCAGTATACTGCCGTTCATAAAGGAACGGCAGTCAGGAAAGAATGATAGAGGTTTTATATGGACACCACGGGCAGTTATTTTGTTGTTAGAAAAAAGGCGGTGCCGGAAGTGCTTTTGAAAGTGGTAGAGGCAAAAAGGCTGCTGGAAACCGGAAAGGCGGCCAGTGTGCATGAGGCAACGGAGCGCCTGGGCATCAGCCGGAGTTCTTTTTACAAGTATAGGGATGATATTTTTCCCTTTCATGATAATTCACAAGGAAAAACAATTACGCTTACTTTGCAGATTAATGATGAGACGGGGCTTCTGTCGGATGTGCTGAAGGTGATTGCCGATTTCAAGGCGAATATATTGACGATTCACCAGAGTATTCCTATTAACGGAATTGCCTCGCTCAGTATCAGCGTACAGGTGCTTCCTGCCACAGGGGATATGTCGCAGATGCTGGAACGGCTGGAGCGGCAGCCGGGTGTGCATGGGGTAAAGGTGATGGCAAAGGAATAGGCGGCAAAGAGAGAAAAAGCCGGTAAGCGGCATAAAATGGAGGAAATAGAAGATGATAAATGTAGCGGTATTGGGATATGGAACGGTAGGAAGCGGTGTTGTAGAGGTTATTGAAAAGAACAAAGAAGAAATTGACAAAAAATCAGGGGAGAAGCTGAATATTAAATATATTCTGGATTTGAGGGATTTTCCCGGCGACCCTTACGAAAATAAGGTAGTGCATGATGTGGAAATTATTATGAATGACCCGGAAGTGAACGTAATCTGCGAGACGATGGGAGGCATCCATCCGGCGTATGAATTTTCTAAGCGAGCGATTTTGTCAGGCAAAAGTGTCTGCACTTCCAATAAGGAACTGGTGGCAAATCACGGTCCGGAGTTAATCCGGCTGGCAAAGGAACATAAATGCAATTATTTGTTTGAGGCCAGTGTGGGCGGCGGGATTCCGATTATACGGCCTATTAATTACTCTTTGACGGCGGAAAAAATAGACGGAATTACGGGAATTTTAAATGGTACTACCAATTATATTCTGTCAAAAATGGCAGCAGAGGGCGCTGATTTCGAAGAGGTGCTGAAGGAAGCCCAGGAAAAGGGCTATGCGGAACGCAATCCGGAAGCGGATGTGGAAGGTTATGATGCCTGCCGCAAGATAGCAATCTTGTCTTCTCTTATGACGGGGAAAAATGTAAAATATGAGGATATTTATACGGAAGGAATTACAAAAATTACGGCCACTGATTTTGTATATGCGCGCGCCCTGCAGCGTTCCATCAAGCTTCTGGCAATGAGCAGGGAAGGCGAGGACGGCAGTTTTTATGCTATGGTTGCTCCTTTTATGATTCCTTCAAGCCATCCGCTGTACAGCGTGAGCGGCGTGTTCAATGCAGTATTTGTCCACGGAAATATGCTGGGCGATTCCATGTATTACGGACGCGGGGCAGGCAAGCTTCCTACAGCCAGCGCTGTGGTTTCGGATGTGGTGGACTGCGCAAGGCATATCGGAAAGACGATTATGTGTTTCTGGGATGATGAGGATGTGAAGCAGACAAAGGTGGATAACATCAGGCACCGTTTCTTTGTGCGCACAAAGGCGGGGCTGGAAAAAGAGGTTATGGATATTTTCGGGCTTGTGAGAGTGGTAGTGGCGGATGTGAAGGACGAGTACGCATTTATTACGGAAGAGATGAGTGAAAAAGAGTTTAATGAAAAAGCGGAAAGATTAGGATGTGTTTTAAACCGTATCAGACTGGAAAGCTAGCCGCAGGGAGGTTTGAGATGAAATATATTATTGTGTTAGGCGACGGGATGGCGGATGAGCCGATTGCGGCGCTGGGGAATAAGACGCCGTTAGCTTATGCCAAAACTCCGGTCATGGACCGGTTGAGCCGGAAGTCGGAAATCGGTATGGTGCATACAATACCGGAGGGGATGAAGCCGGGCTCCGATACGGCCAATCTGGCTGTGCTGGGTTATGACCCCAAGGTGTATTATTCCGGCCGTTCTCCCCTGGAAGCGCTTAGCATTGGAGTGGACATGAAGGAAACGGATATTGCGCTGCGCTGCAATATAGTTACGGTTTCGGAAGACGATGTTCCCTTTGAGGAAAAGCGGATTATTGACCATAGTTCAGGAGAAATCAGTACGGAAGACTGTACGGTGTTATTGGATGCGGTGAGGAAGGAACTGGAAACAGAGATTTACCGCTTTTACGCAGGAACCAGTTATAGGCACTGTCTGATTTGGAGCCGGGGAGAGGCGGTGGAGCTGACGCCGCCCCATGATGTACTTGGTCAGGTCATTGGGCAATATCTTCCGTCGGATCCGGCGTTAAAAGAGATGATGAAAAGAAGCTATGATATATTGGTCAATCATCCGGTTAATATAGAAAGAAAAAGGCAGGGTTTAAATCCGGCAAACTGCTGCTGGTTCTGGGGAGCAGGAACAAAACCTATGCTGGATTCCTTTGAGGGAAAAACCGGAAAAAAGGGAATGATGGTATCCGCCGTGGATTTGCTGAAAGGGATTGCCATTGGGGCAGGAATGGGCGTTTCCTATGTGGAAGGCGCCAACGGCGGTTTGCATACGAACTATGAGGGGAAAACCCGGGCCGCCCTAAAGGCTCTGCTGGAGGATGGGTATGATTTTGCCTATATCCATATCGAGGCGCCGGATGAAATGGGACATCAGGGAAGCGTGGAGAAAAAAGTGCAGGCAATTGAATATCTGGACAAAAGAGTGTTAAAACCGTTAACGGAATGTCTGGATAAGAACCATGTGGATTACCGCCTTATGGTACTGCCGGATCATCCCACGCCGATAAGGGTAAGAACCCATACTTCCGACAGTGTTCCTTATATGCTGTATGACAGTACGGCTCCTTTGGAAAAAGACTGGGATTATAATGAGGAAGCAGGAGAAAAAAGCAAAACCTATGTGGCACAGGGATATAAGCTGATAGAGCACTTATTTGCGGGAAAATCATAGTTTATTTATAAGACAAAAAGGCGGAATGGAGAGTATTATGAAAAAAGTAGTAAAATTCGGCGGCAGTTCGCTGGCCAGCGCGGAACAGTTTGTAAAAGCGGGGGATATTATCCGCAGTGATGCGGAAAGACGGTATGTAGTTCCTTCGGCTCCCGGCAAAAGGCATGATAAAGATACAAAGGTGACGGATATGCTCTATAGCTGTTATGCGAAAGCGGAGGCGGACGAGGATTTCCGGGAGGATTTAAAGAATATAAAAGAACGCTATGAAGAGATTATCAGCGGGCTGAAGATGGATTTGTCCTTGGATAATGAATTTAAGACCATTGAAAAGAACTTTAAGAAAAAGATAGGAACGGACTATGCGGCATCCCGGGGGGAATATTTGAACGGGATTATTATGGCGGCATATCTCGGATATGAATTTATTGATGCGGCACAGGTGATTTTTTTCGATGAAAACGGTGAATTTGCATCGGAAAAAACGAATCGGATTCTGGCGGAACGTCTGAAAAATGTGGAACGGGCGGTTGTTCCCGGTTTTTACGGCGCCTATGAGGACGGAAGAGTAAAAACGTTTTCCCGGGGCGGTTCCGATATTACAGGCTCTATTGTGTCAAGGGCTGTCAAGGCGGACGTGTATGAAAACTGGACGGATGTATCGGGATTTCTGCTGGCAGACCCAAGAATTATTGATAATCCGCCCGGAATCGAGACGATTACTTACAGGGAACTGAGGGAGCTTTCCTATATGGGTGCTACGGTGCTGCATGAGGATGCGATTTTCCCGGTAAGGAGAGAGGGGATTCCCATCAATATCCGCAATACCAACCGTCCGGAGGAAAAGGGAACCTGGATTGTGGAGAGTACCTGTCAGAAATCAAAATATGTAATTACGGGAATTGCCGGCAAGAAAGGCTTCTGCTCCGTCAATATTGAAAAGGATATGATGAATTCGGAGATTGGGTTCGGAAGGAAGGTACTTCAGGCATTTGAGGATTACGGGATTTCTTTTGAGCATGTTCCCTCAGGGATTGATACACTGACGGTTTTTGTCCATCAGGATGAGTTTATCGATAAGGAGCAGAAAGTAGTTTCCGCTATTCATAGGCTGGCGGATCCGGATACGATTGATATCGAATCGGATTTGGCGCTTATCGCGGTGGTTGGCAGGGGAATGAAATCTACAAGAGGAACGGCAGGAAGGATTTTTTCGGCATTGGCCCATGCCAATGTGAACGTAAGAATGATAGACCAGGGTTCCAGCGAGCTGAATATTATTATCGGTGTATCCGATGATGACTTTGAAAATGCAATCCGGGCAATCTACAAAATTTTTGTGGAACTGCAGCTTTAAAATAACGGGTTTCGGTTTTTTTCAAAATTTTGTCCTGCTTTTTGCGCTGATAACAGGACTGTTTATCAATCTGTGCGGAATAGGTTACTCCGTCAGATAGGCAAGAAAAAGGCGGGATAAATCGGGCCTCTTAGAGGTGAATACAAAGCCGAAAACCGGTGTTTCTTTGGTATCGGCATAGCAGTTCCACTGGGCGAGTTTGGAGGAGTCTTTTAGATAAATCCCCACAGGGACAGGGGTTTCCATGGCATCGGGGTCGGCGGGGTCAGGAGAGGGCTTGGTTTGTTCATCGGGATAAAGTCCCTCGTCCATTCCGCCGCTTTCTTTTATGGCCGCTTCGTCTATATAATAGAAACAAGGCTCATATTTTTTATATTCCTCTTCTGACAGCACTTCCCGTAAATCCTGAAACATCATTCCCTCCGCATAATGTCCGAAAATTTCGGCGTCGCTGATGAAGGCATCCAAAGAACTAGTTTGTACCAGTCCGGTCAGACGCTGGGAAAATGCCAGGTCAAACTGGGTCATGGAATCCAGGGAGAGCGTGGAAGTAGCATCAATCAGGCAATTGTAGGTATCGGTGTCAATGCCTGCATAGGAGGCAAAATCCTCCTGAAATGCTTCCTGCATTTCAAAGCCGTAGGAATTAAGAACGACGGCGGAAAAAGCATCATCCTTACTGTTTGCCGTGTCACGGATGAACAGGCCAATGGTAAATGCGGCAAATAGGATAACAAGAGTATGAATTTTATAATAATCCCAAAAATATTCCAGTTTTTCCCGAAAACTCTTCCCCCGCAGTTTTTCCTGCTGCTCCCGGACCTCGTCTTTCAGTGCCATAAGCCATATGCCTCCCGTTTTTTATATGTATTGTTTTTAATCATAGTCTTTTTAAAAAGGGGTGTCAATGAAAGGGGAGGGAAATATAATAAAAAATTGATAAACTGGGGAATGCAGATTGGTCTCAGTCCGCGTAGCCAGAGAAAATATTTCTACGTGCGCCCCGCTCCCGCTTCACAAAAAACGCAGCAGACGCTAGGTTCGTGAGAAACCTCACCAAGCGCTGGCGTTTTTTAAGAGGCTTCTTAAGAAATATTTTCTCTGGCTACGCTACTCTGTTGACGTGCTATTGCTTGGTCAGTTGTACCAACATAGCATATCAAAGTGTCCCAATCAAAGACCCCGCTGCAAGCAACGGGATATCAAACTTGCAGCGTTCCAGAAGCTATCGCCCATTATGCCAGTACAGTAGCGCAGACGGCGCCGATATTTCTTAAGGAGCCTCTCAAAAAACGCCAGCACTTGGTGAGGTTTCTCACGAACCTAGTGTCTGTTGCGTTTTTTGTGAAGCGGGAGCGGGGCGTACGTAGAAATA
>DNJW01000057.1:0-7584 GCA_003488965.1 Lachnospiraceae bacterium
GGACTTTCCTATAAGGTAAAAAAGGTATTCACAAATGCCGGAAACGGCATTGGGAATACCTTTTTTATTATTCTTCTAACGGAATCAATTTTTTATTTCTGCGCTACATCTTTCATCGAAAAGCTGAGTCTTCCCATCTTGTCTTTTCCGAGGCAGACTACCGTAACTTTATCTCCCAATGTAAGCACATCTTCTACATGGTTAATTCTTTCCCTTGATATCTTGGAAATATGAACCATTCCTTCTTTGCCCGGAGCAAACTCAATAAAAGCGCCAAATTCCTTAATACTTACTACTGTGCCCTTAAAAATCTGTCCTTCCTCAAAGTCTGTGGTAATGATTTTCACCATATCCACTGCTTTGTCCATCATAGCGGCATCCGTACCGCAGACAGATACTTTTCCGTCATCTGTAATGTCAATTTTCACACCGGTACGGGCAATAATCTCATTAATGGTTTTCCCTCTCTGACCTACTACATCGCCGATTTTTTCAGGGTCAATCTGAAGGGAAATAATCTTCGGTGCATACGGACCCACTTCTTTTCTCGGTTCCGCAATAACAGGCGTCATAACTTCATTTAAAATATATTCTCTTGCTTCTTTTGTCCTGCGGATAGCCTCTTCCACAATCGGTCTTGTCAAACCATGGATTTTGATATCCATCTGTATCGCGGTTATGCCTTCATGGGTACCGGCCACTTTAAAATCCATATCCCCAAAGAAATCCTCCAGTCCCTGAATATCCGTAAGGACAATATAATCGTCATCCGTTTCTCCCGTTACAAGACCGCAGGAAATTCCGGCAACCTGCTTCTTAATGGGTACGCCTGCCGCCATCAGCGACATAGTAGAAGCACAGATGGATGCCTGGGAAGTGGAACCGTTGGATTCAAATGTCTCGGATACTGTACGGATTGCATAAGGAAATTCTTCTTCGGAAGGAAGTACCGGTATCAGAGCCCTCTCCGCCAAAGCTCCATGACCGATTTCACGCCGTCCCGGCCCTCTGCTGGGTTTTGTTTCGCCTACCGAGTAGGAAGGGAAATTATAGTGGTGCATATATCTTTTGTTTACTTCATTTTCGTCCAGCCCGTCAATTCTCTGCATCTCGGACAAAGGCGCCAAGGTAGTTACCGTACAAATCTGGGTCTGTCCGCGGGTAAACATAGCGGAACCGTGCACACGGGGAATTAAATCAACTTCTGCTGCAAGAGGCCTGATCTGGGTAATTTCACGGCCATCAGGACGCTTATGATCCTTTAATATCATTTTACGCACTGTTTTTTTCTGATATTGATATACAGCTTCTCCAAGCATTTCCAGCCATTCTTCCTTTTCAGCAAATGCCTCCTCCAGTTTTTCCGTAATCTTTCTGATATTTTCTTCCCTTACTTGTTTTTCATCCGTAAATACCGCTTCCTCCATTTCCTCTGGGGAAACGATTTCCTTCATTGCCTCAAACATTTCCGCCGGCACTGCACAGCTTGTGTATTCGTGCTTTTCTTTACCGGTCTTAGCCACTATGCTATCGATAAATCCGATTAATGTTTGATTGATTTCGTGAGCCATATAAATTGCTTCCAGCATTTTTGCTTCTGGAATCTCATTTGCCCCTGCCTCAATCATAATGACTTTCTCTCTGGTTGACGCTACAGTCAGATTTAAATCCCCTATTTTCCACTGTTCCTGAGAAGGATTTACAACAAATTCGCCGTCAATCATACCTATCTGGGTCATCGCGCAAGGACCGTCAAAAGGGATATCCGAAATACATGTTGCTATAGCGGAACCAATCATTGCCACCAGTTCCGGACGGCAGGAAGGGTCCACACTCATTACCATATTATTTAAAGTTACATCGTTTCTATAATCCTTCGGAAACAGCGGACGCATAGGTCTGTCAATCACACGGCTTGTCAAAACTGCATTTTCGGAAGCCTTCCCTTCCCTTTTATTAAAACCTCCGGGAATTTTTCCTACTGCATATAATTTTTCCTCGTATTCCACACTCAGCGGGAAGAAATCAATCCCCTCCCTTGGTTTTTCGGAAGCCGTTGCCGTACAAAGCACGGTCGTTTCCCCATACTGCATAAAAGCACAGCCGTTCGCCTGCTTGCCAACCCGGCCGATATCCACCTTCAGCGTTCTTCCGGCCAGTTCCATTGTAAATGTCTTGTAATTCTTTTCCATTCAGTCTTTCTCCTTTCTGTTACTGTTTTCCTTCCGCCAGAGCAGGAGATGCCGAAACTACTGATAAAAGCATGTTCTTTTTCAGGTTAATCCCCATTCCGCAGCCGCAAGCTTTTTACCATGCCCTTATCAGTGGTCTCGGAATATCTCCTCTGCCCCGTTTACTTCTCTTTTCCCCATCTCTTATAAATCATGAGGAAAAGGCGGACACCCTAACCTTTCAGTCTGCATCCGCCTTTTTAACATTTACTATTACTTTCTGATTCCAAGTTTTTCAATCAAAGTACGGTATCTCTCAATATCCACTTTCTTAAGATAGTCCAAAAGCCCACGCCTCTGTCCAACCATCTTAAGAAGACCTCTTCTTGAGTGATGATCCTTCTGATGAACCTTCAAATGCTCTGTCAGTTCCTGAATCCTTGCTGTAAGTACTGCAATCTGCACTTCCGGTGAACCCGTATCCCCTTCGCTTCTTGCATACTCTTTCATAATTGCTGTTTTCTTTTCCTTAGAAATCATTTTCTGTTTCCTCCTATTTTTTCATTACACCGCATACCAAGAACGGGTCGGAGTTGTCCCATATCTGAGTATCGGCCAATTCTCACAGTTAAATATTCTACCATAATTTTCTTTCCATGTAAACAGCCAATGTGGAATCTTTTCATAGGAAAGATAATTTTATCTATTCCTTCGGCAGCACTCTGACCACCTTCGCCGGTGTTCTGTAATTATATTGGGAAATTTTGATTCCGGTCTTGGGGCTGCTGGCATGAACTACCTGTCCGCCTCCTATATATAATGCCACGTGGTTAATGCGTCCTCCCTTGGCATAGAAAATCAAATCCCCCGGCTGTGCTTCTGCCATACTGATTTTTACCCCTGCATTGGACTGGGAACCGGAAGTCCTAGGAAGAGAAATTCCGTATTTTTTAAACACGCTCAGCACAAAGCCAGAACAGTCCGCACCTTTTGTCAGGCTGGTTCCTCCCCATACATAGGGGTTTCCTACAAATTGTTTTGCATACTGGCAAAGATCTACCCTAAGATCCGATATTCCCTGCCCATAAAGCAGCTCTGTAAGAGTAATGGCAGAGCCCAGCTTTTCTTCAATTTTTACATATTCTGCCGAGACATAGTTCTCTTCCTCATCTATCATGATTTTTACCCAATCGTCCAGTTCCTCCACTACTTCCAGTTCCTCTCCATTGGGAACTAAAGTAATGACCTCACACTCTGTATTGGGCTGTTCTCTTACTTTTAAACTTGTTGTATTTACTACCGCAACCTTGGAGAGCTGTTCCATCGCACGTTTTTTCGCCTGCCATCCTCCTAACAGAAACTCACTTTTTACATAACCTTCTACTTTCCCGGATTTAATATATGTCCATTCCCCTTCCTCCGATACCAGCTCGCAGGCTGCATTCTTCGGAAGTTTTCCAATCAATTTGCCGTTCTCATCCGGTTCCTGCCGGATATTCAAATTATCATTCACATTGGATATCCCTAAATTTGTATATCCCCACAAGGCTCCTGCCGCTTCCTCGGCCGCTTCTTTATATTCTTCCTCTGTTTTTTCTGATTCCAAAAGTGCTAGTGCACCTATGGGTTCCCCTACTGCTTCCTTGATGGAAACCTGATAGTTCTCTTCCCCTGCTTTGTTCTCTTCCACTGCATATACCGGTCTGCTGTATAATAACAAAGTCCCTGCAAGACATAATCCTGCAATACCTGTCAATTGATATTTCATTCCAATTACCATGCCTTCCTAAGTTAAATATTACAAATTTATTACATATATTACAAGGATATTATAACAATAGGAGACACTGATGTCAAATGGAAATATTTAATCATCTTCCGGGTCTTCGCTCAGAATGGAAAATGCAATATTGGTTGCATGGTCAGCCACTCTCTCCAACCCGGATACGATATCTGAAAACAGCATACCTGCCTCCGGGCTGCATTCGTTTCTCGTCAGACGGTTTACATGTTCCTTCTGCAGCTCCCTCTCCTTCTCATCCACAGCATCCTCCAGATGCATAATATCTTCCAGATGGTCATCCGTACCATTTGAAAACATCTCCAAAGAAAACTGTATCAGAGTATTTACCATATTAAGCATTTCCCCAAGACCCTTCTGGGCCTCTTTGCTGAAATTTATGTCTGTCCCGATGCGCCGCTTTGCCGAATCCGCCACATTTTCCGCATGGTCGCCGATGCGCTCAATATCATTCACCACATGAAATAAAGCGCCGATGCTTTTTAAGTCTTCAATAGGCAAAGTTGTCTGATTGATTTTTACCAGATAATTGGTAATAGCATGGTTTAAGAAATTAATATTTTTCTCTACTTCGTATACCTCATCAATATCCTCTGTATCCAAGGTAATCAGGGCATTCATCGCACGGTTCAGGTTCTCTGTAGCCAAAGATGCCATCCTTTCGATTTCCTTCATAACCTCGACTACAGCCGTGGCCGGATTAAATACAACCTTTTCTCCTATATACTTCAGCTGGAAGCTGTCCCGGTAGCCAATCTTCTTATCATCTCCCGGCACCAGTACATAAGTCAGCTTTACAATCAGATTGGAACATGGGAAAAGAACGATTACCTGAAAAATCTTAATGATGGTATGGGCATTCGCCACAAAACGGCCTGCATTCTGACCCGAAATAGCCATAATGCCATCCACTACCGGCTCCATACCGATCATTAATATAACGTAAATCAGAACTGTCCCGATTACATTAAACAGAAAATGAATCATTGCCGCTCGCTTCGCATCCTTCTTTCCTGTAAGAGATGCCAGCACCGCAGAAGCACAGGCGCCGATATTGCAGCCTAGGATAATAAAAAGACTGATCGGCAGTCCCAGCAGGCCTTCATTTGCCATAAGAAGCACAATACTTACGGTTACGGATGAACTTTGTATAATTGCTGTCAATACAGTTCCCATCAGTATTGCAAGCAGTGAGTTATCCAAAGATTTTAACATATTCATGATGCCCGGACTGTCTTTCATTCCTGCCATCGCTCCGGACATACTGCTCAATCCCATGAACAGAATACCAAACCCAACGATTACTTCCCCGATTTTTTCCGCATTCTGTTTCCCTTTGCCCAGCATCATCGTCAGTACACCGGCTAACAGTATTAACGGGGCGGCTTCCGACAAATTAAAAGAAACAAGCTGGGAGGTTATAGTCGTACCGATATTGGCCCCATAAATAACCCCTGCCGCCTGATATAAGGACATCAGTCCCGAATTTACAAAACTGACTACCATTACTGTACAAGCCGAAGACGACTGAATAATACCCGTAAAAATAATCCCGACAATCAAAGCAGTAAACTTGTTAGTGGTAAATAATTCAAGAATGGAACGGAGCTTTGCTCCCGCCACTTTTTCAATGCTCTCGCTCATGACCGTCATTCCAAACAAAAACAGTCCGAGTCCGCCTGCCATTGACAGTATAATTTCAAATCTCATCTTTTTCTATCCCTTCATTTGTATCCCGTATGAAAAGTCATTCCATCTTCAATATCCTTCATCATCTGTGCCTTCAATTCTTCCTTGCCGGCAAATTTCCTCTCCGGACGTTTAAATTCAAGAAGCCTTACCGTAATTTCTTTTCCATATACTTCCTGGTCAAAGCCATAAATATATGTTTCCGCCCCTATCTGCATTTCTTCACTGACCGTAGGTTTATAGCCGATATTGGTTATCCCCTTATAACCCTTTCCATCCATCAGCACCTCTGAATAATATACCCCGTTGGGAGGAAGCAGTTTGTTCCGTCCCGGCAAAAGATTCACCGTAGGCATCCCAATCGTCCTTCCAAAACGCTTCCCGTGCACTACCCTGCCGCATATCCCATAAGGCGTTCCAAGCAACGCCTTTACCTCTCTCATATGCCCTTTTTCCACTTCTTCCCTTACATAAGTAGAGCTGATTTCCCTTCCATTATAACAGACCTTGTCAATCAGCTGAAGTTCGTATCCGCAAAAGGCTGCCATTGATTTTAAAAGCATATAATTGCCTGCCCCCTTCGCACCGAACGACACATCGGTTCCTGCAGCAATATATGCGGCCTTCATTCTATAGGCCAATACTGATTCAATAAAATCCTGCGGCTCAATTGCTGCCGTCTTATGATTTAACGGAAATTCAATCAAAATATCAATGCCCATCTTAGAAAAAGCTGCCCTTTTCTCTTCCCTAGTCATCAGTTCCTTTCCAGAAGCTGTTCCAAACAAGACCGACGGAGGCGGATTAAAAGTAAAAACCAGGGCTTTGTATCCTGCTTCCTTCTGTTCCAGTATGCAGCGTAATAATTTCTGATGTCCTTGATGTATACCGTCAAATTTCCCAATCGCTACAGCATTTTTTCCTTCTAATACAAAATCTGCAGTACCTTGAATGATTTGCATCTATTATCCATTCTCCATAAACATTTTTACGGGCCAAAAACGCCCGTCGGCCTGACCGAATCTGTAAATCCCATAAAAGCGTCCATCTTCATTATATACCTTTATTTTTTCTTCCGGCATATAGTTCTGTTCTTCCCTTATCATATCTACAGAAAAAGTATTCCCGTTATCTATTAACTTCTGGAACTTCGATTTCACCGTTACCGATTTCCATCCGGAAAAAACCGAATCCACCGGAAAAATCTTTTCTGACAGCCTGCCCTCATCTCTTAGTTTTTCTATATCCGCAAGAGACAAGGCGTCTTTTGCCAAAAACATTCCCGCCTTCGTTCTTTCCAAAGACTCCATAATCCCTCCGCATCCCAGTTTCTGCCCGATATCATGGCAAAGTGTCCTGATATAAGTTCCTTTGGAGCAATTTATCCGCAGCACCATCCGCGGCAGTTCCATACTTTCAATTTCCAAAGCATGTATCCGTACATTCCTCGGCTTGCGCTCTATCTCTTTTCCTTCCCTGGCAAGCTGATAAAGTCTCTTCCCGTCCACTTTTATTGCCGAATACATGGGCGGAATCTGGCTGTAGCTGCCCAAAAAAGACATTGCAGCCTCTTCCGCCTCTTGTATTGATACCCTTACTTCCTTTTCCTCCACTACTTTTCCCGAAGCATCCTGGGTATCCGTTACCTTGCCAAGAAGAAGCACCGCCCGGTATTCCTTATCCGTATCCGTAAGCATATTGCACAGCTTTGTCCCACTGCCTAAACACACCGGAAGCACCCCTGTTGCATCCGGATCCAAAGTTCCCGTATGTCCTATTTTTTTCTGTTTCAGGATACCCCTCAGCTTAGCAACCACATCATGGGATGTAAAACCGGCTTCCTTATATACGCTTATGATTCCATTATACATTTTTTTCCCATTTCTGCGCTGCTTTTTACGCATAACGAGTTTGTGGCAAGCA
>DNJW01000057.1:7919-8177 GCA_003488965.1 Lachnospiraceae bacterium
CAATCTTATACCCCATGTCCGCTTGGGCGGATTCGAAATCAACAGTTGAAAATGCTTTTATAAATCCGCCTGCTTCAACTGTTTCTCAATATGTAACGACAGATTGTTTACTACGTCATAATAGGTGCCGTTCATCGTGCACCCTGCTGCCCGCATATGTCCGCCGCCGCCAAAATACATGGCAATCTCTGACACATCCACCTTCCCTTTGGAACGCAGGCTTACTTTATATTCCAGCACTCCGGTCTGATACATAAA
>DNJW01000057.1:8494-8670 GCA_003488965.1 Lachnospiraceae bacterium
ATAGTGCATTCGGCTCCCGCTGTCTGGTTGAGCTGGCTGACAATCCCTTCCAAATCCTTTGAATCCGCCTGATAAAAATCCAGAGTTCTTTTTTCGATTCCGCTTACAATACACTTCCCGTCCATAATCAGGATGCTTTCCAGCAAAGCACGGCCTAAAAGTAAAGTCTGTACATA
>DNJW01000057.1:8911-14740 GCA_003488965.1 Lachnospiraceae bacterium
CATAGGTCTTCTCATAAAAAGTTTTTTCCAGAATTTCTGAAAAATCAAATCCAAATGCTATCAGCTTTGCCGCAGCCTCTAAAGTTTTAGGGGAGGTATTGGAATACCGGAACACTCCTGTATCATGTGCAATTCCGATATAAAGCGCTTTTGCAATCTCTACATCCAGCTTTTTCTCATCTAACACATCCAAAATCAGTTCGCTGGTGGAACTTGCCTGCGCATCAATATAATTCACCGTTCCACATCCTTTATTGCTGACATGGTGGTCAATATTTATCGTTTTACGCGCCTTGTCAAACAGCGGCTGTGCAGCTCCCAGACGCTCCTTTGCTGTATCCAAGGCAATAAATACATCAAAATATCCGTCCCGGCATTCTTCCTCGCTCACATCCGTATGGATTTTATCCAAATCTTTGATATAGCAAAACACATCCGACGGGGACTCCAAAAACAGCTCTGTTTTCTTTTTCGGAAATACTTTTCTCAAATACAGATACAAAGCCATACACGCGCCTACACAATCTCCATCCGGCCTGATGTGCCCGCCGATTCCTATGGTTTCCGCGTTTCTTACCTCATCCTCTATTTTCATTTTCCGCCTCCCTGCTGTTGACCTCATCAATGAGCCTTGACATATTTACGCCATAGGCAATAGACTGGTCCATAATAAAAGTAATCTCCGGCGTATTCCGCAAATTGATTTCCCTTGCCAGCTGATTTTTGATATAGCCTGCCGCACTCTTTAATCCTTCCAGAGTACTTTTCTGCACATCCTCATCTCCAAGAACACTAATCCATGCCTTGCAGGTTTTCAAATCCGGCGCCACTTCTACCGAAACAACAGAAGTTAACGGGCTTATGCGCGGATCCTTGATCCCGCCCCGTATGATTTCGGCCAATGCACGCTGCACCTCGCCGTTAATCCTTACATTTTTCAAACTGTTTTTTCTCATTCAATCTTTTTCCTTCCTTTCTTTCCTGGAAGAACCAAATTACGGAAGGTCCCGCTTTCCTGACCAGTTAACGGGGTACCTCCACCATAATATATGCTTCTACAATATCCAGTTCCTGCATCTGATCAAAACCGTCAAATACAAGACCGCATTCAAAGCCTGCCTTTACTTCCTTTACATCATCTTTAAACCGCTTCAGGGAACCTAAAGAGCCCTCGTAAATCTGCTCTCCTTCGCGAGTAATGCGAATCTTGCAATCCCTTTTGAAAACACCGTCCAATACATAGGAACCCGCAATATTACCCACTGCGGACGCCTTGAAAATCTGGCGCACCTCCGCATGGCCGATAATTTTTTCTTCAAAAACAGGGTCAAGCATACCCTTCATGGCCGCTTCCACATCTTCTATTGCCTGATATATTACCTTATACAGCCTGATATCCACGCCCTCTCTCTCTGCCACTGTCTTCGCCATAGCATCCGGCCTTACGTTAAAGCCGATAATAATTGCGGAAGAAGCCGATGCAAGAGAAACATCGGATTCCGTAATCGCACCGACACCGCCATGGATACATTTTACCACTACTTCCTCATTGGACAGCTTTAATAAGCTTTGTTTTACCGCTTCCACGCTGCCCTGGACATCTGCTTTAATAATCAGGTTCAATTCTTTCAGATTGCCGGCCTGAATCTGGGTAAAGAGATCATCCAAAGACATTTTGGATTTTGTCTCTTCCAGCATTTTCTCTTTATTCTGAGCCAAATAGGTCTCCGCATAAGATTTTGCGGTCTTGTCGTTCTCATGGGCTATAAATACCTCTCCTGCGCTAGGCACATCGGAAAGCCCCAAAATTTCAACCGGAGTGGACGGAAATGCTTCCTTCAGCCTTTTTCCCTTATCGTCAATCATCGCCCTTACCTTGCCGTGACTGGCACCGGCGGAAATAAAATCGCCTACCCGGAGAGTTCCCTTCTGTACCAGAACAGTTGCCACCGGTCCTCTTCCTTTATCCAGCTCTGCCTCAATGACAAGACCTCTGGCACGTCTCTTGGCATTTGCTTTCAGTTCAAGGATTTCCGCTGTCAGCAAAATGGTTTCCAGCAAAGTATCGATACCTTCCCCTGATTTTGCCGATACCGGGACAAATTCTGTGCTTCCGCCCCAATCCACGGGAATCAGTTCATGCTCTGTCAGTTCCTGTTTTACCCTGTCTACGTTCGCATTGGGCTTATCTATTTTATTTACTGCTACAATAATCTCAATTCCCGCCGCTTTCGCATGGTTAATTGCCTCCACTGTCTGAGGCATAACGCCGTCGTCCGCTGCCACTACAAGAATTGCAATATCCGTTGAATTTGCACCCCGCATACGCATTGCAGTAAATGCTTCATGTCCGGGCGTATCCAGGAAAGTAATTTTCTCCTCTCCCACTTTTACCGTATAGGCACCGATATGCTGGGTAATTCCTCCTGCTTCCTTATCCGTTACATTTGTTTTACGGATGACATCCAAAAGAGAGGTTTTTCCGTGGTCAACATGACCCATAACACAGATGACGGGAGGACGCTTTGTCATATCCTCTTCTTTTTCCTCTTCTTCTTTCAAAAGTTCTTCAATAACATCTATCTTTTCTTCTTTTTCACAGATGATATCGTATTCTATTGCGATGCTCTCCGCCTCATCAAAGGTCAGCTCCGAATTGACAGTCACAATCTGCCCCTGCAAAAACAGCTTTTTAATAATAACAGAAGGCTGCATCTTCATCTTATCGGCAAGTTCCTTAATGGTTAAGGACTCAGGGATGACGATTACTTTAATCTGCTCTTCCTGTACCTCTTCTGCCTTTTTCTCCGGCTTGATAAATCTTCCGGCTCTATTTTTGCCGGATGTTTTTATATCATCCTCTTCATAAATCAAATCTTTTTTAGAGCGTTTATCCCTTTCCTGGTTAATTCTGCGCTTTTCTTCATCCCTATGCTTTTCCTGGTCCTTAACCGGGCTTTCCGGCATAAATCCTTTAGATACTGCAGGCTTTCTGAATTTATTGTCCTGCCCTCCATTTCCTCTGTTAGGGCGCTCATTATTTCCCGAAAACCGGTTATAACCCTGACTGCCAGAAGAATTGCGCCTATCCCCTTGATTATTTTCAAAAGGCTTCCTGCCCTGGCCTTCAGTTCTTCTATTGTCATTCCTATTATTGTTCCTATTTTCATTTCTATTCTCGTTTCTGTTTTCCTGCCTTCTTGCAGACTCGTTGTTCCTTGGTCTGTCCGGTCTGAAATTCTCTGTCCTTTCCGGCCTTTCCGTTCTTTCCGGCCGCTCTGGCCTTTCCGGTTTCAGATTCTCCGGTTTCTTTACCTGTACCGGTTCGTGGTTCATTGCCTGGGTATTCGCCGCCTTCTCCTGTCTTACGGTCTTTACCTCTGCTGCATTTTCTATTTTTTTATTTTCCGTTTTCGGTCTCTGCTCTTTTTTCGGTGCATTGCTATATGCCGGCACCATAGTTACCGGAGGTGTCGGCGAGGGAGGTGTCAATGGTTTTACCGGCCGGTACGGTGCCAGCTTTTCCGGCTTATCCTGACGCGCGGTATTTCCTTGTCTTTGATTATTTGACGCCGCTTGCGGCTTTTTATCCCCTGCCGGTCTCGGTTTCTGTCCCGGCATTTTACTGTTATGAGGGTTGCTCACAAAAATTATTTTTTTCTTCTTTCTCGGTGCTTCGCTGGCACTTTCGCCCTCTTTCGCCATAGGTCTCTCCTTTTTGCTCTCCGCTTTTTCTTCTTTCTTTACTATTGTATCTTGTTTCTCCGGCACTGGCACTGCTGCTTTCGGTATTTCCCGGTTTTGGGAAACCGCTGCTTTTGGTTCGTCCGGTTTTTCCTTTTTAAAATGTGCCCGTACCAATGCTGCCGCATCCTCTTCTATAGAACTTTGTGCTGCTTTTACCTCAATTCCTCTATCCTGCAAAAAAGCAATCAGTTCTTTGCTCTGTCTATCTAATTCTTTCGCAAGTTCATGTACCTTCATTTTCGCCATGCCAACTACCTCCGTCTTCTTGTTCAACTGCTTTCAAATGCTTTCCTATGGATTTTGCAAATCCCTCATCCGTAATAGCCAATGAAGTACGCATTTCCTTTCCCATGGCATGACCCAGTTCCTCTTTTTTCCCATATCGGAACATGGGTACCGCATAGAACGAACACATATTGCGAAACATTTTCACGGTATTATCCGATGCATCTTCGCTGACGATTACCATTACCGCCTTGCCGTTCTTCACCGCTTGCTCGGTAGCAAAGCTTCCGCTTACTAAATTTCTGGATTTAAACGCCAGTCCAAGCAATGAATATACTTTATTCATCTTTTCCAAACCCCTCCTCCAGATTTTCATATATTTCATCAGGAATATTCATTTTCAGGGAACGCTCCAGTCCTTTGTTCTTCCTTGCCTTCCTAAGGCATTCGCCCTTCATGCAAAGGTATGCACCCCTCCCATTCTTTTTTCCTGTCATATCCAGGACAATGCTTCCTTCTGCTGTTTTCAGCACTCTCATCATTTCTTTTTTACTTTTCATTTCCGAACATCCGACACATTGCCGCAACGGGACTTTCTTCGCCATATGCTCCCCTTTCTAAACACAATTCTATTCCGGCATTTTCTCTTCCGGTTCAGGAGTTTCTTCTATGCCTTCTTCCTCATAGACTTCCTCTGTTTCTCCGGTTTCTTCCCCTTCATAGGATTCTCCGTCAAAAGATTCCTCCTCAAATTCTTCTTCATAATCCTCTTCGCCATATTCGTCATATTCGTCAATATAATCTTCATAACGGAATCCCGGAGCATCCTTTGCCTGCGTTTCACTCTTGATATCTATCTTATAGCCGGTCAGCCTTGCCGCCAGCCTTGCATTCTGCCCCTCTTTGCCGATTGCAAGAGAAAGCTGATAGTCCGGAACAACCACCTTCGCTGTTTTTTCATCCGGGTCTGCGAATACGGCTACAATTTTTGCCGGGGACAGTGCATTCTGAATCAGATTGCCCGGATTCTCATCCCAGTTTACAATATCAATTTTCTCTCCCCGCAGTTCCTCTACAATGGTATTTACCCTGACACCATTAATCCCTACGCAGGCGCCCACCGCGTCCACATTAGGGTTATTAGACCAGACGGCCATTTTTGTTCTGTTTCCGGCCTCTCTGGCAATACTTTTAATTTCTACTGTGCCGTCTTTGATTTCTGTCACTTCAGATTCAAAAAGACGTTTTACCAGTTCCGGATGGGTACGGCTCACAAGGATTCTCGGTCCTTTGGGTGTATTCTTCACCTCCAGGATGTACACCTTGATTCTCTCGGTCGGTCTAAAATTTTCTCCCCGTACTTGTTCATTCTCATTTAAGATTGCATCCGCCTTGCCCAGATTAATGGAAATATTCCTCCCCACATAGCGCTGTACAATGCCGGTGACCACATCTTTTTCCTTCTCAAAATACTGATTATAAATAACGCTTCTTTCTTCTTCCCGAATCTTCTGCAAGATCACGCTCTTAGCGTTCTGCGTGGCAATACGCCCAAACTCTTTGGACTTAATCTCCACACGGATCAGGTCTCCGATTTTGGCATCCGCAGAAATTTCCTGTGCCTCCGGCAGAGAAATCTGCAGTACCTTATCCTCCACTTCCTCTACGACTTCCTTTTCCGCATAGCAATAGAAATCGCAGGTATCCCTGTCAATCTCCACCTTCACATTATCCGCCTTACCGAAGTGATTCTTACAAGCTGTAATCAATGAATTTTCGATTGCCTCAAAGAGAGTTTCCTTGCTGATTTCCTTTTCCCTCTCCAGAATCTCCAGCGCCTCCATTAATTCCTTATTC
>DNJW01000280.1:0-137 GCA_003488965.1 Lachnospiraceae bacterium
AAATGCAAGTACTTTTTTTATTTTTTTACCGTTTCTCAGTTCGTATGTGTTCCTATTTAGTATAATGCAAATACAGGAGTCCAGTCAATGCCCCTCCTTCCCGCGTTCTTTTCTCAATCAAATACCCCGCTGCAAGC
>DNJW01000280.1:495-6489 GCA_003488965.1 Lachnospiraceae bacterium
GCTCGTTGCTCGCGGGAATAAATAGAACTCACTTCGTTTCTTACTGCCCTCTCACATCATCAAATTCCCTCAGCATTTCCGCATCCGGTGCAGGAGTAAGCATGCTGACTGCTATAATGGCTGCCAGGCTCAGCACAAACCCGATTGCCAGAGAGTATAACCCGGTAACCGTTCCCAATGTCTGTCCGCCCGCCAGCGGAATATAATCCCATACGATAACGGTCAGCGCCCCTACTGCTATGCCCGCTACTGCCCCCTGCAGATTGGTACGCCTCCAGTATAAGGACATCAGCACCGTAGGTCCGAAAGCTGCGCCCAGCCCAGCCCATGCATTGGATACCAGTCCCATAATCGAACTGTTGGGGTCTAATGCAATCACATATGCCAGCACAGCAATCACAAGAACCGTAATTCTGCTGACCCGCAAAACTGTCTTGTCATCTGCATCTTTTTTCCATATCCCTTTAAAAATATCCTCCGCCATGCTGGAAGCACTTACCAGCAGCTGGGAATCCGCCGTTGACATAATTGCCGCCAGTATGCCGCATAGGAATATCCCCCCTATGATAGGTGCTTTTATATCCTGCGTAAATAATTTGACTATCATTTCAATAAACACGTTTTCCTCCGCACCGCCGGATAACAGTGTGGGATACAGATAGGCGCGTCCGATTACCCCGATAATAACTGCAAAGAGAAGAGAAAGCGCTACCCATCCGATGGCAATTCCCTTGGATTTTTTCAGTTCCTTTTCATCCCTGACCGCCATAAAGCGCACGAGAATATGGGGCATTCCGCAATAGCCCAGCCCCCATGCCAGCTGGGAAATAATATCCACCGCACTGTATCTTCCCGTCCCGTCATTGACCAGGCTCAAAAATCCTGCCGCGCCCCCAGGCACACCGCTCTGCTCCAGTGCGGCTGCCACATTGCCGCTTCCTATGATACCCCATGCAATTAACGGCACTACAAGCAGTCCTATGAGCATCAGATTTCCCTGAATAAAATCCGTCACACACACTGCCAGAAAACCGCCCATGAAGGTATAAGCCAAAATAACTGCCGCACCAATCGTCAGTGCGATTTTATAATCCAATCCGAACACGGAATGGAACAGCTTTCCTCCTGCTGCCAGCGCAGATGCGGTGTAAACGAGGAAAAAAATAACAATAGTGATAGAAGAAATCAGTAAAAGAATTCTCTTTTTATCATGAAACCGGTTTTCAAAATAAGCCGGCAAAGTAAGGGCGTTATTGGCGCGTATCGTGTATCTGCGCAGCCTGCCTGAAATGAACAGCCAGTTGCACACCGTTCCGATAAACAGCCCTATGGCAATCCATGCCTGTCCTGTTCCCAATGCATAAACGCTTCCCGGCAGCCCCATCAAAAGCCACCCGCTCATATCGGACGCCTGTGCCGAAAGCGCTGCCACGAAACCGTTTAACTGCCTTCCTCCCAGAAAATAGTCCTCTGCATTATTATTTTTCTTTGCATAGACCGCTCCTACTATAATCATCATCACTAAATATAATACAAACGCAATAATAATCCAAACAATTGAACTGCTCATCTTTATAACCATACTCCTTTCAAAGTCCGGAGGCTTTGTGCGTAGCACAAATCTTCTCCCCGATTTTTCATCTTGTATACAATGATACCGGACGCACATATGTATAGATTATACGGTAGATGATGAAATAAGTCAATACGGTAATGCAGTAAAGTATACTGTTCCGTAACAGTTCCCGGCCCACCCTTGCCAAATCCTCTTTCTTAATGTATATTGTTAGTATCTTATAGGCGATTGCAAAGCTCTGATTTTCCAATTACGAATTGTGCACAATCACTGAGTTTCTCAATTACCTATAGTATCTTAAATTAAGAGGAGACAACTCATGTGGACAGCAGATAAATGGGAAGATTATGAAGTAATAGATACCTCAGGCGGCGAAAAACTGGAACGGTGGGGGAAATATCTTTTGGTGCGCCCTGACCCCCAGGTCATATGGGATACGCCAAAAACAAATCCCGGATGGAAAAAAAGAAACGGTCACTATCACCGCAGCTCCAAAGGCGGCGGGGAATGGGAATTTTTTCAGCTGCCTAGTGAATGGAGCATCCGGTATCAGGAGCTTACTTTCCGTCTGAAACCCTTTAATTTCAAACACACCGGACTTTTCCCCGAACAAGCGGCAAACTGGGATTGGTTTACCGCCCTAATCCGTGAAGCCAAAAGACCGGTCAGCGTACTGAACCTATTTGCTTATACAGGAGGAGCTACCCTGGCCGCCGCCAGCGCAGGGGCAAAAGTTACCCATGTGGATGCTTCCAAGGGCATGGTAGCATGGGCAAAAGAAAATGCCGCAGCTTCCGGTCTTGGAAATGCTCCCATCCGCTGGCTGGTCGATGACTGCGTTAAATTTGTAGAGCGGGAAATCCGCCGCGGAAATACTTATGATGCGATTATCATGGACCCTCCTTCTTATGGAAGAGGTCCGAAAGGTGAAATATGGAAAATAGAAGAAAGCATCTTCCCGTTCATCGGACTGACTGCAAAAATCCTCTCCGAAAATGCCCTCTTCTATCTCATTAATTCTTATACCACCGGGCTCCAGCCTGCGGTATTGTCCTATATGATAAATACTGCTATCGTTCCCCGTTTCGGCGGCCGCGTAATCTCCGGTGAAATCGGGCTTCCCGTTAAAGAAAACGGACTGATACTCCCCTGCGGCGCCTCCGGCAGATGGCAGAACCTTTAACTGCCTCTCCATGACGCCTCCCGGCGGCATAAAATCATCCATGAAAAAAACCGTATTTCTTAATGTTTTTATCGCCCTAACATCTATAAGGAACTCCCCCGCAGCACAAACCGCCGCCGCTGCAGCAAAGATTGCAAATCATATTTGCAATGCAAAACCGCAGGCATATATTTCCGCCGCTCTCATAAGGGCTTCCGTAAGCGTACTGTCTTTGCTGATACTGGGTCCCTCCGTTTTCAAACCGGTATGCCAGATTTCTATAATCTATGTTATCCGGTTCCATTGCCGATGCCCGTTTTGCATGTCCCATTGCCGCTACCGTATTTCCAAGTCCGGCATGAGCCAGCGCACTGTAGTAATACCATCTCGCTCCCCTGTCTTCCATACCGTCAAGTACTGTTCTGGCCTCTTTATAATATCCGTTTCTGACATAATTTCCGGCTGCCCTAAGATGCCCGTCCTCTTCATAGCCCGTATTATTTCCTCCAAAGCCGCCGAAACTCCCAAAACCGCCAAAGCCGCCGAATCCACCGAAACCGCCTCCATAGCCGTTTCCTTGTCTTCCGCCATATCCGGCATTTCCATACCCGGAGCTGCCGTAACCGGCACTTCCATAACCGCTGCTTCCATAGCCCGGATTTCCATACCCTTCCGTCCGCTCCTTCACAATCTGCTGGTACGCCTCTTGTATCTGCTTAAATTTCTCCTCTGCCTGTGCCTTATTGGGGTTATTCACATTTGCATCGGGATGATATTTCCGGCTCAAAGACCGATATGCTTTTTTTATTTCTTCTTCTGAGGCGTTTCTTGAAACTCCCAGGATTTCATAAGGATTGTTCATTTTCCTTGTTCCTTCTTTCCAGCTTTCCGCTCTGCCCTTACCTTCTCATAACGGTACCATACACCGGAATAAATAATATTACGCAATATTTCTATATTTTTCAGAATAGGCAGTTTTTCAAACTCCTTGGAACATTCCGACATCATCACTGTCAAAATATTCTGGCACAGCTCTTCAAAATCCGGGTTCTCATAAATCCCTGACAGCGGATTGTAATTGCCGTTCTTCAAGTCCTCTTCAATATCCTCATAGGCATCGCACAGATAAATAAACTGTCCCAGATATAAGCCAAGCCGGTACAGATTCTCCTTCCAGATATCCTCTCTGCAGACAACGATTTCCGCCATAATCTCCCCGAACAGACGTGACATTTTATCAATATCCCTGCAGCCTTCTTTTTCTCCCTTTCCTATCTGCTGCATCAGGTTTTCGATTTTCCGGACTTTTCTGCCATATTTACTTTCCAGCTTTTTATAGCCTTTTTCCAGCAGCCCCGCATACAGCCGGCTGCTGTATTTTCTGTCGTCTTCCCAGTCATCCCTGCACTTATAATAGGAAAGCAGCAGATTCATATCCGCCGCATATTCCGTAAACTCATTTGATTTTGTCTTATGTTTTTCAAAAGGATGGGCAATACATTTGCTGCTCCCTGTCATTTCCTCCGGCTCATAAAGGCCGGTCAGCAGCATAATCACAAAAGTCATGTCATACGATAGCGCCATCTGTCCCGGCAATCCGTATTTTTCCTTCAATTTCCGGCATAAACCGCAATAATAGGCATGATATATATCATATTCCTTAAACTTCATATCTCCTTTATTGATAATCACATAACCGAACATAGTGACACCCCTTTAACCATAGCTATTACCCTGCCATTCTTTTTTATCGTAATGCTTTCACTATAGGATATCAATAAACAGGACATTAAAAAAGTATTAAAAAATTTATTTTATAGTTTGTCCGCAAAAGACAAGAACAAATCCTTTTGGCTAAACACAAACATCCGCCTGCTGTAACTGCGGTTCATCACCATAAACAAGTCATCCTCCGTGGCCAGAATTCTTCCTTCCTCATCCACATAAACAGTACGTAAGCTGAAATCCTCCAGCCGGAAAATATCTTTCGTCATTGTAAAGGAGCCTATTTCAGATTCCGGCAAATCCTTCTCCCGGCTTTGGGAAAACGTTCCTTCCAATATCTTCACCGAAAAGTTCTCCGCCTTCCATCCGCCCAGCTGCTTTACCGTTTCCGCAAATTGCTCCGCCTGCCCGGCCAGTCCATTGGCATATATTCGTATCTCTTTTTTTCCTTCCATCAGCCCCTCCAGCTTTCCGGAAGAATGTACTACCGGGAAAATCTTGCTTTCCTCCGCTTTCCCCATGTTTCCATGAACGGCATCATCATAAGCATACATCACTGTCTTCGCCCGGTTTTCCTCCCCAAGATAAAAATCGTTATAAACCACATCAAAAATTCCTTCCAGAAAAGCGGTACACATATCCTCCCGCTTTTCCTTTCCGGTATATTTCATAAAAAAGCGTATCCAGTTCCTCCATGCATAATAAAGGGGAAATGTATTGACGCTTTCTTTTTTTGCCCCCATGGAATGCAACACTTTGGAACTGCCCAGGGATGCCACCTTATAACCCGCCAGATTGCATCTGTATCCCCATTCCGTATCATCCCAGTAAAGGAAATTTTCTTCCGGCAGCATTCCTATTTTACGGATTACAGAAGCCCTGACCAGCACGGAACAGGCCGCTACCGCATCCGAATACACCACATCCGGCATCGTCCCGTCCTCCAGCCTTCCATGGTACTTTGCCTCGCAGCAGTATTCATCCCAGATAATATCAATCCCGAACTGCTGTACATAATCCGGGTTTTCCATATGATACACCTTCGAACCTGTCATACCGGTCTCGGGATGGCTCTCCATGAAAGCATACAGCTCCCCAACCGCATTCTCATCCACCAGCACATCATTATCCAGACACCATACGTACTCGTACCCTTGTTCCAGCGCATACCGTATTCCTGTATTGAAGCCCCCGCTTCCCCCCAAGTTCTCTTCATTCACAAACAGCTTCACCTGATCCGCAAACCGCTCCCTGATATATTCCGCCGAGCCGTCCGAAGAAGCATTATCCACCACCAGTATATCCAAGTCTGCGAATACAGACTCCATCACACTCTGTATACACTCCGCCGCATATTCCTTCTTATTATAATTACAAATCACTGCCGCAATCTTTTTCATACCAATCTCCACTCCGGAGCGTTTGCGCGACGGGGCGATGCAAATCTCAAATTTGCGTCTGCCATCCAGGCTTATTTGTGACGCTCCGGCACAAATAGCCCTATGACAAAATCAGCTATCAAGCTTATTTT
>DNJW01000280.1:6830-7001 GCA_003488965.1 Lachnospiraceae bacterium
GAATCTCAAATCCGGATGAAAAATCTTAATGTTTTGCCGCCTTCTGGAATCCCTTAATGCTCTCCGTTCACCAATTCGTCCAGCAGTCTTGGAAGCATTTCTTCAATGTCCTCATCCTTAAACTGGCAGGTCCCCACTGCTTTATGTCCGCCGCCGCCGTATTTTAACATC
>DNJW01000280.1:7280-10908 GCA_003488965.1 Lachnospiraceae bacterium
CCGCCGCCGCCGTATTTTAACATCAGTCTTCCCACATTGACATCGGAAGTTCTGTTCAGCACACTGTATCCCACTGCCACTGAACACCCCAGTCCGCCTTTCCCGCTGACAATCCACGCAGAGATATTCTGCTTAGGATACATGCTGTAAATCATAAACCGGTTGCCGGAGTAAATAGGGTCTACATTTCTCAAGTCGGAAATAATCACGTCTTTTTCTACTCTGGTATGGTTCTTGACCATTTCCTTAAATTTTTCCGCCTGCTCAAAATAAATGCCAATCCGTTCCTTCACATCCGGCAAGGCAAGAATTTCCTCTGTTGTCATGGTCCGGCAGGCGTCAATCAGTTTTTCCATCAGCTGATAATTGGAAATAGTAAAATTTCTCCATCTTCCCAGACCGGTTCTCGGATCCATTAAAAATCCCACCAGTATCCACCCCTTAGGATTCTGTATTTCATCAATGGTCAGGTTTCCTGAATCCACCTTGTCCACAGCTTCCATCATATCGGTAAATTGGGGGAATCTTTCCATTCCTCCGTAATATTCATAAATAATTCTGGCGCAGGAAGGAGCAATCCGGCTTTCCCCTTTATACTTCCCCTCCAGTTCATTTCTCTCGAATTCACTGGAATGATGGTCAAACCATAGCCCACAGCCTTCCACATAAGGCACATTGGCAAGACAGTCGTCCTCCGTAACTTCTACCAGACCGTCCTGCAAATCCTTCGGATGGGCAAATTTCCAATGGTCAATAATCCCCGCCTCTTTCAGCAATGCCCCGCAGGCAAGGCCGTCAAAATCCGATCTCGTTACTAGTCTCATAGCACTACCCTCTCTTTCTGCCGCGGAAACCGCCGCTCCATCCGGCAGTAACCCAGCCCTTTCTCATAGCTCATAACCTATATATTTATAATGCCATAATCCGGTTACCGCGTCAACCGTTCCAGGCTTCCCCCTATAAAGTAAAGTAATAGTTCAGCCTTGTAGGTTCCTCCTGCCCGTTTTAACGTCCGGCATCCATTTTGCCTGTCTGTTTTTTTGCGTTATTTTGGATGGCAGATGTTTCTTAACAAAAGACTCAGAAAATCCCAGGGCAAATCGCCCATGGATGGGCAATTTAGGAAATACGGGACAAGGATGTCCCTTATTTCCGGTCCGGACGGCTCTGGTATCCGCCCTCTTTTGTTTAGAAACATCCCATTCAAAATTTTGCAAAAAACGGACAGGCAAAATGGATGCCGGACATTAAAACGGGCAAGGGGAACCTACAAGGCTGAACTGTTACAAAGTAAAAATATCCGGAAACCTTCTTTCAGTTTCCGGATACCGCCGTTTTCTGTTCTTTTTCTGCTTCTTATGAACACAATCTGTTACTGGCACCCTTACAGCGCGAAGTCGAAGTTCTGTCCCACATTTCTTTCTGCTGCCGTGAACATGCTGTCCGCCATATCCGACATCAGGACATCATCGATTTTTCGAATCAGTTCATCCCATGTTTTTGCCGTAACGGTTACTTTATTGCCATCGTCCAGACGTTCTGCCTCTTTTGCTTCTTTTCTGGCCTCAGCCCGTTTTTCTTCCGCTTTCTTTTCCGTGCGCTTTTTCTCCGCCTTCTTCGCTTCCTGCTTCCTCGTCTTGATGTTGGCTTCCCTTTTCGCTTCAATCCTTTCCCTTTGCTGTGCCAGGGATTTATCCACTACGGCAAACAGAGAAGCATTTCCATAATCATCAAAGGTCATCCCGAAGGCGCTTACTTTATTTCCGCTCGCTCCTAACCTTTGCTTCAGCATCTGCATCTGGGGCGTAGCATTTGTCAGAATTGCTTCATACTTTTTACGGAATGCCTCATCCTCTGCCATTTTTTCTATTTTATCCGAATCAATAAGAACCGTCAATTTATTGCTGCCGGCATACATTCCCTTATTCCGTTCTGCTTCTGCTTTCTTTTCAGGCGAAACAAGCACGAATTCCATATTGGAAAACTTCTTTTTCAGCTGTTCATAATATTTCAGCGCTTTGTCGCTCAGCTTCGGCTCTCCGATTGTTCTTCCGCTTACATCGTTTAATTTTTCCGCTGCGGAAGAGGACTGCTTTTTCACTTTCTCGTCCTTTGTTCCATAGCTCTTCGTATTCTGATATTCCGATGCAATGGCATTCATGTAAGCACTTTGGTTAATTCCATCCATATCTCTCATCCTCCTTGACTCTTCTTGTCCTTCCAGAATATCCGCCCCGCCAGCACAAGCCATAGGCAACAGAATTCCAGAAACACCTTCGTTTCCGCTTTTCAAAATCCATTTTGAAAATTTACAGTATATATTATTTATATCGGCCTGCTATGGAGAATTATTAACTTTCATTTTCTATTAATGATGAAACAGCCTGATTCCGGTAAACACCATTGCCATTCCGTACTTATCGCAGCATTCAATAACCAAGTCATCCCTTACCGAGCCTCCCGGCTGGGCGATGTATTTTACGCCGCTTTTATGCGCCCTTTCAATATTATCGGAAAACGGGAAAAAGGCATCGGAACCTAAGGATACGCCCTGATTTCCGTCCAGCCATGCGCGTTTTTCCTCCCTTGTAAACACCTGGGGTTTTTCCTGAAAACGTTTCTGCCATTCTCCTTCACGGAGCACATCCTCATATTCATCTCCTATATATACATCAATGGCATTGTCCCTGTCCGCGCGTCCAAGGGAATCCAGAAATTTCAGCCCCAATACCTGCGGTGCCTGACGCAGATACCAGTTATCCGCCTTTTGCCCTGCCAGCCTTGTACAATGGATTCTGGACTGCTGCCCTGCACCGATACCAATCGCCTGCCCGCCTTTCACATAGCAGACGGAATTGGACTGGGTATACTTTAAGGTAATCAGGGCTATCTTTAAATCAATCATTGCTTCCTCTGGGATTTCTTTATTCCGGGTCACCGCATTTGACAAAAGTCCTCCGTCAATATCCAGTTCGTTCCTTCCCTGCTCAAAGGTAATGCCATACACTTGTTTCCGCTCAATGGCCGCCGGGATATAGGAAGCGTCTATCTGAATAATGTTATAGCCTCCCTTTTTCTTTACCTTCAGCATTTCCAGCGCCTCCTGCGTATAACCGGGAGCAATCACGCCGTCGGACACCTCCCTTTTAATCAGCCTGGCCGTATCCGCGTCACACTCATCCGACAAGGCAATAAAATCGCCGAAGGAAGACATTCTGTCCGCCCCTCTCGCCCTTGCGTAGGCGCAGGCAAGCGGAGAAAGTTCTCCCAAATCATCCACCCAATAAATCTTTGCCAGCGTTTCATCCAGCGGAATACCTACCGCTGCCCCTGCAGGAGATACATGCTTAAAAGAGGCTGCCGCCGGAAGCCCCGTAGCCTCCTTCAATTCCTTTACCAGCTGCCAGCCGTTAAACGCATCCAAAAAATTAATATACCCAGGTTTCCCGTTTAAAACAGTAACCGGCAAATCGCTCCCATCCTCCATATAAATCCTGGAAGGCTTCTGGTTAGGGTTACATCCGTATTTCAACTGAATCTCATTCATCTCTGCCGCCATACTCCTTTCTAAATCCATCTGATATTACTAAACCCATCTGATATCAGGCAATTGCGAAACTGTCATTTT
>DNJW01000132.1 GCA_003488965.1 Lachnospiraceae bacterium
AAAAGACCACTAATATGTCTATCATATCATAGATGGCGGAGAAATTGTAGGGTAAAATGAAAATTTTCCGAAAATTTAATGGTTTGCTGTTACTGTTTGTTTGAGAATGTTTTTTGCATAGTATTTTTTTCCGTGATATGATACAATACTCCGTGAAATAAGAGGACAGAGGAAAGAGGCGAAGAAAATGAATACGACAATACGGCAAAGACTGGAAGCGCTCAGGGCGGAAATGGAGAAAGAAGGGATTGATTATTATCTGATACCTACGTCGGATTTTCATAGTTCGGAGTATGTGGACGGATATTTTAAGACCAGGGAATATTTTTCGGGTTTTACCGGTTCGAACGGAACTCTGGTTGTAGGACAGGACATGGCAGGCCTTTGGACGGACGGAAGGTATTTCATTCAGGCGGCAAGAGAGCTGGAAGGGACGGGGATTGACTTGTTCCGTATGCAGGAGGAAGGAGTGCCTGAGATTCCGGATTTCTTATGCGGGAAAATGAAGGAAGGGCAGACCCTCGGATTCGATGGCAGGACGGTAAGCTGTAAAGAAGGAAGAAAGCTGGAAAAAAAGCTGTCTGGGAAGATGGCGGGAGAAAAAGGAATCAGGATAAGGTATGAACAGGACCTGGCGGAGAAAATATGGACAGAAAGACCGGAGCTTCCCTGCCATAAAATAACAGTATTGCCGGAAGAAATCAGCGGAAAGAGTACAGAGGAAAAATTGGATGAGGTAAGAAAGAAAGTAAAAGAAGCGGGCGCGGAATATCTTCTGTTAAGCAAATTGGATGATCTGATGTGGCTGTTGAATATCAGGGGCAGCGATGTGGCATGCAATCCGGTAGCATTGTCTTATGGATTTCTGACACCGGACAAAGTATATTTTTTCATCCAGCAGCCGGAAGTGACAGAGGAATTTAAAAAATATGCAAAAGAAAATAATATTGTCCTTAGAGATTATCATGAAATTGCGGATTTCTTAAAGCAATACGAATACAAGGGAAAAGTTTTTCTGGATGAAGGCAGCAGCAGCTATGCCTTATTTAAAATCGTTACCGGAAGGACCGGGTATGTGGCGGGAAATAGTCCTACGGAACTGATGAAAGCAGTGAAAAACGAAACGGAACTGGCAAGAATAGAAGAGGTATACCGCAAGGACAGTGCAGCCGTTATCAAATTTATATACTGGCTGAAAAAGAATATAGGAAAACAGGAAATAACCGAGGTATCGGCAGCGGAATATCTGGATAATCTCCGCCGGAATACGGACGGCTTTCTGGACTTGTCCTTTCCTACCATCAGCGCTTATAAGGACAGCGCGGCGATGATGCATTATGAAGCCACTGCCGAAAACCATAAGGTGCTTTCGCCGGAGGGAATGCTTCTGGTGGATTCCGGCGGACAGTACATAGGCGGAACAACGGATGTGACAAGAACCATTGTCCTGGGAGAAATCAGTGATGAAATAAAGAAACATTTTACGCTGGTTGCGGTAGGGATGCTGCAGCTTACGGACGCAAAATTTTTATATGGGTGCACAGGACGCAATCTGGATATTTTGGCCAGACAGCCTTTGTGGAACTGCGGCATTGACTATAAATGCGGTACCGGCCACGGGATAGGATATATGCTGAATGTGCATGAGGGTCCCCAGAATATACGCTGGCGTTTCCCGGATTCCTTTAAAGAAGCTGTCATTGAGCCGGGGATGCTTGTTTCCAATGAGCCGGGGGTATATAAGGAAAACAGCCACGGTATCCGTACAGAGAATATTCTTGTTGCCAGAAACGCGGAGAAAAACGGAGACGGACAGTTTATGTGCTTTGATACCCTTACCTTTGTGCCGATTGACAGGGAAGCTATAGAACTTTCTTATATGCAGCCTATTGATGTGGAGCGTCTTGACCGGTATCATGCCCGGGTATACGAGAAAACCCAGCAATATCTGACACAGGAAGAACGGGAGTGGCTGCGGGAGGCGACAGCTCCGTTACGTAAATAAATTTAAAAAAAAGAAGAGGAATCTTGACTTTTAAAGCGCATTCTGACATAATACAATAGATGTACAAGGTGTTAAAAACTGCATTTTATAAATATGATATAAAATGCAGAGTAAATAATTTTATAATAATATAAGGAGGACGTAAAATGTCGACAAAAGCGTATTATCCAATTAGTGAAATTGGCGCCGGAAAAGTTGGTTTTTCCAAAACAAGGTCTATTATTGAAGCTGCTTTTTATGGAAATAACGTTGTAAAAGTAAATACCTTAAAAGAAGCTTATGAAATGGCTAAAAACTCTCCCGGTACAGTAGTAACTGATATGAAGATTAAAGATGGCGAAACCTTTGGCCTTGAAAAAGACTCCAGGGTTCTTCTGTTCAATGACGGTGCAGTTACAGGCCGCTATGCAGCAGCACGCCGTATTAAAGGCGAGCCGGGCGTAGATGCTGTAAAGCTTGACAAGGTAGTTATGGATGCGGTTTATGAAACACGCTGGAAAACAATGTACCATGCAGAATGTTTCATCGGTCTTGACCCTGAATTTATGGCAAAGGCCCATCTGCTTATTCCGGAAGGAGAAGAAAATCTCCTTTATAACTGGATGCTGAATTTCCAGTATATGTCTGATGAATATGTAAAGATGTACAAGAATTCCAAACCAATCGGTGACGGAAATGAACCGGATATCTATATTTTTTCCGATCCCCAGTGGGTACCCGGAAACAGACCGGATGTTGACTACAGCTGCTTAAGTGATCCTTTGACACTTTGCTATTTCGATACAAACCAGAACTGCGCGGCAATTCTTGGTATGAGATATTTCGGTGAGCATAAGAAGGGCACATTGACTATGGCTTGGGCATTGGCAAACAGAAACGGTTATGCATCCTGCCACGGCGGACAGAAAGAGTATCTGCTTCCGGGCGGAAAGACATTCGTTGCATCCGTTTATGGTCTGTCCGGTTCCGGCAAATCTACATTGACCCATGCAAAACATGGCGGAAAATATGAAATCAAAGTCCTTCATGATGATGCTTTCATTATCAATACGGATACTTGTGCATCCGTTGCCCTGGAGCCTACTTATTTTGATAAGACGGCGGATTATCCTACAGGCTGCCCGGACAATGAATATCTGCTGTCTGCACAGAACTGCTCCTGTACTTTGGATGAGGACGGCAAGATTCAGCTGGTAACAGAAGATATCAGAAACGGCAACGGGCGTGCGATTAAATCCAAGTTATGGTCCCCGAACCGTGTGGATAAGATTGATGCTCCTGTAAATGCTATTTTCTGGATTATGAAAGACCCTGCCATTCCTCCGGTAGTCAAATTAAAAGGTGCGGCTCTGGCTTCCGTTATGGGCGCTACGCTGGCAACCAAAACATCTACTGCAGAGCGTGTTGCAGCAGGTACAGACCTGAATGCACTCCGTATCGTACCTTATGCGAACCCGTTCAGGACATATCCTCTTGTAAACGACTATGAGAAATTCAAGAAACTGGTAGAAGAGAAAAACGTAGACTGTTACATTATCAATACCGGCGATTTCATGGGCAAGAAGGTAAAACCTGCCGATACATTGGGAATTCTTGAAGCAATTGTTGAAGAAAGGGCTGAATTTACCCAGTGGGGTCCTTTCGAAGACATCGAAATCATGGATTGGGAAGGTTTTGCACCGGATTTAAACGATGCGGAATACAAGGCAGCACTGAAGAGCGCTATGCAGAACCGTGTAGACGCTGTAGAAGGCTTTGCATCCAAGAAGGAAGGTTACGACAAGCTTCCTGATGAAGCGCTTGCAGCGGTTAAGAAACTGGTAGAGGCTCTTAATTAATTCCTGCGAATGGGCCAAGTGGCTGCTTAAGCATATTGGCGGCTGCTGCGAAGGTCATATGTTCCGCTGCCTGCAGTAGGGTTGCTGGCTTCGCGGGTTGAATAAGGTAATTGGAAAGTACTGTCTATAGCCGTAAGGCTATGGGACAGTACTTTTTGTGTGCCTGGAGGCGCACGTCACTAATGGATGATGCGTTGTCAGACGCATGCATTCACAAGTTCGCATTGCGAACTTGCAAAGAGTGCGAAGCACTCTTTTTT
>DNJW01000252.1 GCA_003488965.1 Lachnospiraceae bacterium
AGGTTTCCAAGAAAATCCAAGTTAAGAAATCCTTGTCTCACAATCAAATCATTCATGTAATAGTATAGTTCTTCAAATGTCATTTCCGGCGTTGCCACATCAATTAAAGTCTTATGCAGATATGCTTCCATCCGAAGTCCGTTTCTCCATTCCTCTTTTTTTATTCCGTCAATTTCATCGCATACTACGCCATTTTCAATGACCAGAGTTCTTGCATAATCCCCCCAAACGTTATTCTTTTGAGGACTCAAATCAATTGTGATAATATCATTTTCCTGTATGGCTCTATCTGCTGCCTTGTAATCCTTGCCCGACACGAAAACAGCAGTGTCATCTCCGGCAAAAACAAAAGCACCAACCTCCCAATACCAAAATGAATCTGCGCCATTTTCCAACAAATATTTTTCACACAATGCTTTAATATCCCGTAGGTTCATCCCAGCTTGAATTGTGCCAGCAATATGTTTTATGGCTGCTCTATTTAAATTCTGCATTGCGGAATACAAAACAAGAGTCTCCTTTGCCGTACTATATCCATTGAATAAATGCTGTTTTGTCTTCACTGTTGTACCCTGCCTTTCTATAAAAATTCAATGTGCTTTCTTTCTTAGAACTTGTAAGCAGCATCATTTTATAGCAGTTTTCTTTTAAGGCAATTTCTTTTGCAAAATTCAGACATTGCGTTGCCAGTCCTCTCTTTCTGCTTTTTACGTCGGTTATCACATTTTCAATAAAGGCGTATGGCTGCTGGCTGTGAGTCATGTTGGGAATGATGACGCAGACACAAGAAGATACTATTTCCCCATTTTCTTCTGCAACAATCACATGATGATTTTTATCCTGAAGGATATTATCCCAAATCTGCAAAAGCCCGGCAGTTTTTTCCGGCATCGGATTATTGTGCAACTGCATATACAATCTTAATAGACCGTTTAAATCGTTTTTCACTATTTCTCTAATCATACATGACATCCTCTCTTATTGTCCATTCTATTCCCCATCCCAAAAACGCTGACTGTCAAGTTCCGAAAAAAGCCCGCATAATTTCCTATTATAATTCGGGTGCCAAAAGCCCTATAAGGTGAAAAAGCGACAAAGCTTCTTACCCTCTGCCGCCAGTCTGTTATTTGTAAATAATTTTCTCCTTCACAATCTCTAATTAGCCCAAACACTTTGCATCATCCGAGCAGACTTTTATAAATGTCGTAATCTTCCTGTTTGAAAACATTGAATACTACTTTTTCAAGCCTTTTATCCGTCTGCAAAAAATCAGTGACTGTCTGTACCGCAATTTCCGCCGCCTTTTTCTGGGGAAAACGAAACTCACCTGTGGAAATGCAGCAAAATGCAATGCTTTTTAATCCCTTATCAGATGCCAGTTCCAAACAGGATTGATAACAGCCCGCAAGCTGTTTGCAATGCTCTTTTGTTAAAACACCCGATACAATCGGTCCGACTGTATGAAGCACATAGCTGCACGGAAGATTGAAAGCAGGCGTAATTTTTGCTTTTCCTGTAGGCTCGTCATATCCCTGCTCTTTCATCAGCTCATCGCAAGCTAAACGCAGCTGGATACCGCTGACACTGTGAATGATGTTATCCACGCAGGAATGGCAAGGTACGAAGCATCCCCTTAAAGCACTGTTAGCGGCATTTACAATCGCATCTATCTTTAATGTGGTAATATCACCGCGCCAAAGGACAAGGCGGTTATTTGTGGAGGATGCGGGTAAAGCATTGCTGTCAGTCACACCCTTTTTCTCGACTTCCTCACTTAGATACTCATCCTGTATCTTGAGAAATTCAGCCCCAATCGGACGGGGGGAACGGATATTCATAAGGCTTCTAAGAAGACGTTTCTGTTCCTCTGCATTGTCCGGGATGTCCATATCCCTATATTGCGGCTGCTCTGATAATAGCTCTTTTATCAGATATAATCTTTTTTCGCTATGTGTCATGGCCCAATCCTCCTTGATTCCCGAAGCCTTTTTAAATACTTCTGCTCATCATATGTTATCCTTTTTTCAATCTGAAGCCCCCGGCTATCCTGATTGTGTACAACTCTGTGTGGTTAAAAACGGTATCCCATCCATTATTCCGGCGCTTTCAGACATCGCTGGATGTCCTTGGCAACATCTGCAATCGTATATCTTTTCATTTCGTTTTCCATCGCTTCCTGAATATGCTCCAGTTTGTCATCCAGAACCGCATGGATATTTCTTCCAACCGGACAGTTTGGATTCGGGTTGTCATGAAAATGGAACAATTCCCCCTCTTCCAGCAAATCCACTGCCAGATACACATCATAAAATGTAATCTGGTCAATCGGTCTTGCAGCCGTCGTACCGCCGGTTCCTCTCGCCACTTCAATCAAACCCGCATTTTTTAACTGGGAAAGAATCTTCCGTATAATAACCGGATTTACGTTAATACTTGATGCAAGAAAATCGCTGGTGATTTTATATTCCTTCCCAAAAGTCTCCATACAGGAAAAGATATGAATCGCAATGGTAAATCTGCTGGATATCTGCATAATTCTGCCTCCCAACTGTTTTTATCTATTTTATATTCTTTTTAATGTAATGTCAACTATTACATTAAAAATATTCCAACAGTTTCCGTATTCTGGTCCGTCTTTTATTTCTTTCCCTGCCCCTTCCTTTCCTGAATTTCATGAACAATTTTATTGTAGGCTTTTTTATTCAGGTGAATAATCCAGGGTGAAATCCA
>DNJW01000117.1 GCA_003488965.1 Lachnospiraceae bacterium
ATTGTAGCATGCCCAATATCCCATGATGCAAACTATCTGGCTATAATGAAAGCATACTCCCCTATTCTAATTGCTATAGAACTATTATCATAGCTCTGAGGTAATTCCTGGCAAACACATCATTGATGACGGAAACGAACAATCTCTTGTGCTTCATCTTCATCTTCATCGTCTTAAATACATTATCATAATCCGGTGTTTTTTTTGCATTCGTATCTTCCCTTCCCTATTGTCACAGTGCCTACATCTACAGAAAAATTGCAAATATAAAAACTATCATACAGCATCCAAATATTTTACATTTCTTTTGCACTTTATCAATTATCTCTTTGAACATAAAATTTCCTCACAAATCTCTCAGCAATAAATCTCTCAGCAATAAATTTCAAGTTTCAATTTTTCACAGCTTTGAAAGGAAAAAATAATTCGCACTAATACTGCTGAAAATACTGTCTTTTGTGAAAAAAGTTGTAAAATAAAAGAAAAAAGTTTTTCGCAAAGGAGTTTATATGGGCAGAGAACAGGAGCGTATTCGAAGGAAGCTGGAAAGGAACCCGGCTGTGGAGTGCAATAAAATCAGAAACCGGTATTGCCCGGAACTATTCTGTGACCTTGCTGCCACAAAAGACCCGAGAAATCAGAGTTATACGGAGTATTCCAATGGTGAATTGCTGGGGACTATGTTTTACAAGGGAATTGCAGGGATTGGGAGCATGCAGTCAATGACTTACGAGTTCAACCGGGAACGGGTAGCGGAAAATTTATTCCGGTTCCTGGGGAGAAAAAAGAAAGAATACCTCCCGCATGCTGTTACGGTCAATGAATATTTTGAGAGGCTGGATCCGGCTGAACTGCAGAAGGTGCAGCAGAAACAGGTATATGGGCTGATCCGCAGCAAAGCCTTTTATAATGCCAGGTTCCAAAAGAAATGGCTGTTAATTGTAGACGGGACACAGACTTATTCCGGAAGCCGGAAACTCAATGAATGCTGCCTGGAGCGTCATTATAACAAAGGGACGGATGAAGAAACGGTGAATTACCACTGCGATGTACTGGAAGCAAAGCTTGTAATGGGGGAGAGCCTTTTGGTAAGTGTAGCCAGTGAATTTATAGAAAATAATGGGGAAGATGCCCAAAGCCAGGAAAACATGAGTGAAGAGAAACGGAAGCAGGACTGTGAGACAAAAGCATTTAAAAGGCTGGCAGGAAAGATAAAAAAAGCATTTCCGAGGCTGCCCCTTATACTGCTGGCAGACAGCCTGTATGCATCCGAACCGGTAATGGATATCTGCCGGGATAACAGCTGGGAATTCCTCATCCGGTATAAAAAGGGCAGTATACCGAGTATTGCGGAGGAGTATGAAAAAATACCGGAAAAGGAAAAGTCCGGGCATGCAGAATTCATTAATGACATTGATTATAACGGACAGCCGGTAAATATGCTGCGGTTCTGGGAAGATAGGATTGTAAAAGGTGAGGCTGTGCGGACGGAGTTCCAGTGGCTGACAAGTATCCGGATAACAAAAGGGAATGCGGAGAAAACAGCCGGGGCCGGAAGAAAACGATGGAAAATAGAGAATGAAGGCTTTAACCGTCAGAAGAACTGGCAGGGGGACATTACCCATGCCTGCAGCTGGGATGCCACGGCGATGAAGAACCATTACCTGATGACACAGATATCCGACATGGTAAAGCAGCTGTACGAATGGTTCTGCCTGAAAGCAAGGGGGATAAAAAAGAAGCAAAAAAATATATCTTCCGAACTGTTAGAAAGCTTTACCCAGCAGATAACAGGAAAAGAAGATATATTTGGGGATGACATGTCCTGCATATCAACAACCTGAGTTAAGTATAGCAAAGGAAGTGATGCCTGCCAAGAGGGAAACGAAAATTTTATCCACAAAAAAAGCAAGTAGTTATAGGAATGGATCTAATAAATGTGGATAACGTTCCCGATTTTACGGAAAACTTTAAATTGAAAAATTTAAGGTGTCCGAGCAGGCTGTAATAGAATTTACCTTTCAGAGCTGAATTTTTCAAACTACGGTTGAAAAATTTGCGTAAATGGCATATAATACATTTAATAAGGAAGCCGATACGATAGATTACGCCTATCCGTTTCCGGCGAAAGCAATGAATAAAAAACAGCACCTTACTTTGTCAGAGCAGGGGTGCTTTTTTTATGGTTGACATATTCCAAAATCGCAACTATCAGTATTCCCAAAGTAAGCAGTATCATGAACTCTTCGTATGTACTCATAGAAAACGCCTCCTTCCGTTTAAGGCTCGGAACGGAGGTATTCACACCCTATTAGCTTCCTGATTAAATATATTATATTGTCAGGGAATTAAATAAATATTGCGATATCACGTATAATTCTTCGATTCCCCCTATGATGTATATGAGTTTAGCGACTAAAACAACCGATACCCTTGTAATCCCTTTTTAAATCCGTCATCTGCTCCAGCGCCAGCCGGAAGTTGCGGCTGTTCTATCTCAGCTGCTCCTGCTGCAATGGCATTTTCTTATAAAATGTTTTCAAGGTATACATTCCTGACACAGCGGATATTGTAATAATAATTTGCTTTTATGATATCGTCAGCAACACACCTATAGGTAACGCTCATATCTGCAGGACGGCTTGAGTATAAATCCCCTTTAGGAAGGGAAACCCAA